>JACPXS010000108.1 GCA_016196415.1 Candidatus Omnitrophota bacterium | reverse complement strand
GACCGGGATGACGTTGCCCTCCCGCGCCAGCTTGAGAAATTCTGCTTCAGACGGTCGGATTTCCATTAACACGACGCGAATTCGGATTCAGAAGGCCGAATATCCACTTGAGCGGTAGACAGCATCTGGATTGAACGCTTTGCGCCCAACAATCTTGAGCCGGCCATCCTTGCCCGCCTGCCGGAAATAGCAGGTGAAGTAGCCGGCGTGACAGGCCGCCACGCGCTGGTCGACCAGCAAGAGCAGCGACTGGCCTTCGCAGTCCACGCAGAGCTCCCGAATCACCTGGATGTGCCCGGAGGTTTCGCCTTTCTGCATGAGCCGGCGCTGCGAGCGGCGAAAGAGGTAGACCGTTCCCGTCTCGAGGCTCTTCTTCAGCGCCGCCTCGTTGAGGTAGCACAGCGTGAGCACCTGCCGGCTCTTCGCGTCCTGGATGATCGTCGGGACCAAGCCCTGGTCGTTAAACTGCAGGATGCGCCGCAGCGCCCGGTAACCGGGAATCGGCTGAGCGCTCTTGGATGGTCTCTTCATAGACGAACCGTCACTCCTTTGGCGGCCAGTGCCCGCTTCACGTCGCCGATCGACAACTCCCCGAAGTGGAAGAGCGAGGCGGCCAGGGCGGCATCCGCGCCGCCCTCCGTCAGGGCCTGATAGAAATGCTCGACGGTGCCGGCCCCTCCTGAGGCGATCACCGGAATCGTCACGGCCTGGCTGATCGCCTGGGTCAACTCCACGTCATAGCCGGCTTTGGTGCCATCGCGGTCCATGCTCGTCAGCAGAATCTCCCCCGCCCCGCGCGATTCAGCCTCTTTTGCCCACGCGACCGCGTCCTTTCCCGTTGGGGTGCGGCCGCCGTGGGTGTAGACTGCCCAGTGAAGTGGCGAGTGGCGAGTGGCGAGTGGCGGGTTGGCAGCGTGCTGGCCGGGCTGACTCGTCACCGGCCACTGGTCACTGGTCACTCGTTTCGCGTCGATCGCCACGACAATGCACTGGGCGCCAAATCGGTCCGACGCCTCGTCGATGAACGATAGGCGTTCCACCGCGCTGGTGTTGATCGACGTCTTATCCGCGCCGGCGCTCAATAACGCGCGAATGTCCTCCACGGCTCGGATGCCCCCGCCAACCGTGAGCGGCATAAACGCCGCCGCCGCCGTCCGCTCAACGACGTCCAGGATGATGGGCCGGCGCTCGTGGCTGGCGGTGATATCCAAGAAGACCAGCTCATCGGCTCCCGCGTCGTTGTAGGCCTTCGCCGCCTCGACCGGATCCCCGGCGTCCCGCAGGCTCACGAACTTGACCCCCTTGACGATCCGTCCCTTGTCCACGTCCAGGCATGGGATGATGCGCTTCGCCAACATCAGTGTCGAGTGATGAGTGACGGGTGTCGAGCAACCGTTGGCTGATCAGACCACTCGCCACTGGTCACTCGCCACTCGCCACTAGACGGATTGCTTCCTTGAGATTGATGGCTCCCTCATACAGCGCCTTGCCGACGATGGCACCGATGAGCCCGCGGGGCTCCAGCGTCTTGAGCTGCTTGAGGTCCTCCAACGAGCTGATCCCGCCCGACGCGATGAGCTGCCGCGGCCCGACGTCCAGCACCTCGCCCAGCAGCGCGGTGTTCGGCCCCTGGAGCATGCCGTCTCGGCTGACATCGGTGCAGATGATCGTCTCAACCCCCAACAGGATCACGCTGCGCGCCAGCGCTTGGGGCGTCAGCGTGGTCGGGGAAACCCAGCCGCGCGAGACCACCTGGCCGGCTTTCGCATCGATCGCCACCGCGACCTTGGCCCCGTGGCGCAGGACCGCGGCCTTCACGAACGCCGGGTCCTCACACGCCTTCGTACCGAGGACGACGCGCGCCGCCCCCGCGTCCAGCGCTCGATCGAGCGTCTCGGCCGTGCGGATGCCGCCGCTCAACTCGACCGCGATGCCGCAGGCCTTGATGATGCGCTGCGCCAGCGGGAGGTTCGTGTAGGTGCCGTCGAAAGCGCCGTTGAGGTCCACGATGTGCAGCCACTGCGCCCCGGCCTCGGCCCACCGGCGGACGACCGCTACCGGATCGTCCGAGTAGACCGTCACCTGGTCGCGCTTGCCCTGCGCAAGCCGGACCACGTTGCCGTTGAGGAGGTCAATGGCGGGAAGAATGATCATTGCTGAAAGCGCTCAAGGCTCTAGGCTGAAAGCTCGAGGAAACGGCCTTGAGCCTCGACCATCACAGTTTGATGAAATTCTCCAGCAGTTTGAGTCCGACGGCTTGGCTCTTCTCCGGGTGGAACTGGGTCGCGTACAGGTTCCCCCGCCAGACCATTGAGGCAAACCGACCGCCGTAGTCTGTTTCGAGCGCCGTCATAGAAGGGTCCTTCGGTTCGGCGTAGTAGGAGTGCACGAAGTAGACGAAACTGCCATCCAGAATCCCCTGCAACACCGGACAGCCATTCTGCCTTTTGCCTTCTGCCTTCTGCCTTCTGGTCACTTGATTCCATCCCATGTGGGGCACTTTCAAGCCAACGTCCCCGTTCACCGGAAACCTACGCACGCGTCCGCGCAGAACGCCAAGCCCGGCGGCCCCCTGCCCCTCATCGCTGGACTCGAACAGCAGCTGGAGCCCGAGGCAGATCCCCAGGTAGGGCGTCCCCTTGGCGATCGCCTGCCGCACCGATTCGACCAGTCCGCGCGCCGCGAGCTCCCGCATCGCCGCCGGGAAGGCTCCGACGCCTGGCAGGATCAGCTTGGAAGCGCGGGCCACATCCTGGGGATTGCTGGATATGCGCACTTCTGCTCCCAGGGACTCAAGAGCCTTGGAAACGCTACGTAAGTTACCCATCCCGTAGTCAACCACAACGATCATCTTCTCACTCTTCGGTTCTGCTGATCCCACCCGGCTTGAAAGCCGGGACACTTCTATTTTCCGATGGCGAAAATAGAAGCGTCCCGTACGCGGTCAGAGACGGCCTTTCGATGAGGGGACACCCTTGACGCGCGGGTGCAGTCGGCTGGCTGCTTCGAGGGCGCGCCCAAGCGCTTTGAAGACCGCTTCGCAGGCGTGGTGAAAGTCGGATCCGGCGAGGACATCAATGTGCAGGGTCATCTTTGATGTCCGCACGAACGACTCGAGGAAGTGCTCGGCGTCCCCCCAGCTATACGCGGTGCTCGAGGAGAACGCGGGGCTGGAGCGCTTGTCGCGCGCATCCCTGAAGACGAGCTTCGGTCGGCCTGAAATGTCCAGCACCACGCGCGCCAGCGCCTCATCCATGGGCACGTAGGCAAGGCCGAATCGCGTGATGCCCGTTCGATCCCCAAGCGCCCGATCCACCGCTTGGCCCAGGACAAGCCCGAGATCCTCATTCGTGTGGTGGCGATCCACCTCAAGATCCCCCTTCGCCTTCACCGTGAGATCCAGAAGCCCATGCGTCCCGAACAGGGTGAGCATGTGGTCGAGGAACGGCAGGCCGGTTTTCACCGTGGTCTTGCCGTGGCCGTCCAGATTCACGCTGACGCTGATGTTGGTCTCTTTGCTCTTGCGCGTTGCCGTCGCTCGTCGCATCCGTTATCCCGTTAGCCCGTTGAGCCGGTTAGCCCGTGAGTCCGGCGAACCGGCAAACGGGCCAACGGGCAAAACCGGCCTAATCGCCTTTCAGGTTAACCGCACTTTCACCGCCTCGTAGTGGCGAGGCAACCCTTCGATCGCGGTCAACCGTTCCAAGGGCTCTCGCATCCGCTCAAGCGCCTTCTTCGTGTAACTAATGACATGGGTCCTGCGGATAAAATCATCGATCCCTAAGCCGGAAAACATCCTGGCTGATCCGCCGGTCGGCAGGACGTGGCTTGGTCCGGCGACGTAGTCGCCGACGGTCACCGGCGAGTACGGCCCGAGGAACATCGCTCCGGCGCTGGTGATGCGCTTGGCCAGCTTGTGGGGGGAGCGCACCATGATTTCGAGATGCTCCGGCGCCAACCGGTTCGCCACCTCAACGGCTTCATCCAAGTTCTTCACCATCACGCAATAGCCGCCGGGAATCTGCTTCCTCGCCAATTTCGCCAGCGCCTTTGAGGTCGTGATGAGGAAGGCCAACCCCCCCACGTGTTCGGTTTCCCCCAAAAGATCCGCCAGCACATACTGCGGATTCGAGTATCGGTTGGCGATCACGGCAATCTCCGACGGCCCGGCGATGGTATCCACATCCACAAATCCAAACACCTGGCGCTTGGCTTCGACGACAAAGGCGTTGCCGGGCCCGACGATCTTGTCAACCTTCGGCACCGTCTTCGTTCCCACCGCCATCGCAGCAATGGCCTGCGCCCCGCCCATCTTGTAGACTTCGTCCACGTCCAGGAGACTCGCCACCGCCAGGATGTGCGGATCCACGCTCCCGTCTTTGCGAGGCGGCGTCGCGAGGATCACGCGCTTGACCCCCGCCTTCTTGGCCGGGATCACCGTCATGTAGACCGTCGACACGAGGCTCGCCGTCCCGCCCGGGATGTAGATGCCGACCCGCTCGATAGGGTCAAACTTCTCTCCCAGCACCACGCCATCGCCATCCATCAACCGAAGCGGTTTGAGCCGCGGCCGCCCGTAAAAAGCTTGGACGTTCTGGATCGCGCTTTTGAGCTGCAGCGCAAACCGCGGGTCCAAATGTTGGAACGCCCCGGAGATCTCCGCTTCGGTGACCCGCAGTTGCTTCGCGGTCAGCTTCACCTTGTCGAAGCGGCGCGTGTAGCGCAGCACGGCGTCATCCCCCTCCTGGTGCACGTCATCGAGGATCTTGCGCACCCGCTCCTCAATGCGGCGCCTGCGCACGAGTTGGCGCGTGCACAGCCGTTGCCACTCTTGGCTGGCGATCGTAATAACTTTCATCTCGCCAAATGCGGAATGCAATCCCTGCATCCCGCACTCAGTTGGGACAACGGCATCATTTCTCCAGCGCTTGACGGACCAGCTCTTCCACTCGCTTCATGGCGGCGGGAATTCCCCCGGGGTTTCTCCCGCCCCCCTGCGCAAACGCTGGACGACCGCCGCCGCTGCCCTGAATCAACGGAGCGACTTCTTTCAACAGGTCGCCTGCGTGCACTCGCGTGACAAGACCAGCCGTCGTCGCCATGACAAACGACACGCGTTCTTGATCGGTAGACGCCAAGCACACGACCCCATCACCGGGCAAGGCGCGTGTGACGGCATCCGCTAACGTCGCAAGAAACTGGCGGTCGGCATGCTTGATCGTCGACGTCACCAATGCCACGTTGTTGATGTGCTTCCCCTCTGCGACCAAACGCCGGGCTTCCACCTTCGCCAGCTCCGCCTGCAGCGCCTTGCGGTCCCGTTCGGCCCCTTTGAGCTGTTCCAAGAGCTCTTCCAGTCCGCTCACAATCTCGCGCGCAGGGCGTCCCAGGCGCTTGGCCGCTTCCTGGAGCAGACGCTGCTGCTCCTGCTGCTGTTGCGCGGCGGCCTCCCCCACGAGCGCCTCGATGCGCCGCGTGCCGGCCGCAATCGAGCTTTCGGCGACGATCGTGAAGGCCCCCACAAACCCTGTGTGAAGCAGATGGGTGCCTCCGCACAGCTCCTTCGAGTAGTCGCCGATCGTCACCACGCGCACCAGGTCTGCGTACTGCTCGCCAAACAGCGCCAGGGCCCCCGAGCGCCTGGCCTCTGCCAACCGCATCTGGGAGACGCACACCTCATCCGCAAGGCGCACCCGGCTGTTGACCAACGCCTGCACCTCATCGCGCTGCTCCTCGCGCAAGCCGTGGAGCGAGGAAAAATCAAACCGCACCCGCTCGGCCTCGACGAAGGACCCGGCCTGCACGGTGTCCGGCCCAAGCACCTTGCGCAGCGCCCAGTGCAACATGTGCGCGGCGGTATGGCTGCGCGCAACCTTCAATCGTCGCTCAGGATCCACACGCGTGCGGACAGCGTCCTGAACGCTGACTGTCCCGTGTCGGACGGCGGCTTGATGGATCAGTACGTCGTCGACCCAACTCGTTTGCGTCACCTCGGCCGCCCCACGAAGTCCCTCGATGGCGCCGGTGTCCCCGACCTGCCCTCCGGCCTCTCCGTAGAACGGGGATCGGTCCAGCACAATCCCCATGGATTGGCCTTCGGTTGCCTTCGTCACCCACGCCTTCCCGTCCCAGAGCCCTTTGATGACGGCGTCGGCGTGCAGGCTGTCGTACCCCACAAACTGCGCCTCCTTTGGCGGCAGGTCGTTGATGGCCGAACGGATCTCGAGCGTCTCGGTGACAAACACCCCTCCGCTGAACTGGCTTCTGGCCCGCGAACGCTCTTGCTGAAATGCCAATGCAACCTCAAACCCCTTCCGGTCGACCGACAACCCCTGCTCATTGGCGATATCTGCGGTGATTTCCAATGGGAGCCCATATGTATCGTAGAGTTTGAAGGCTTCCTCGCCGGGAATCACGGGCTGCCCTCGCGATTTAAGGCTCGCGATCAGCGCTGTAGCACGTTCGGTGGCCGCCTGGAGTGTCTCCGCAAACTGCAGCTCCTCCGTATCGATCACTTGTGCAATGCGCCCTTCCTTCGAGGAAAGTTTATCCTGCTTCTCGTATGGTGAGTCGGCCATGGTCGCGATGACTTGTCCTGCCAGATCGGCAAGGAATGATCGGCGGCCGGCGTTGAACCGGTTAAAGTCCACACCCGCTTTCAGACCATACCGATACGCCCGGCGGATCAATGTCCTAAGGACGTAACCTCGACCGACGTTTGATGGGAGAACCCCTTCGGCAATAAGAAAAGTGATTGCGCGTATATGATCGGCAATGGCCCATACAGCTGGTTGCTGCCACGCAGAGAGCGGGGGCGGTGTGCGCGACATATTCGTCATGAAAGAGTCGATGATGTCCTGGAAAAGATCCGTTTCATAATCCGTGTTCTTCTCTTGAATGACTCTGGTCAGCCGTTCCAGCCCCATGCCCGTGTCGATGTTCGGCTTGGGGAGCGGCTTCAGCGTGCCGTTGGGCTGCCGGTCGAACTGCGTGAAGACCAGGTTCCAGACCTCCACAGAGTTTGGACCTTGCACTTCGCCTTCAGGATCGTAATAGATTTCGGAACAGGGACCGCACGGCCCGTTCGGCCCTTCCTTCGGCGCATTGGCCGGCCAGAAGTTGTCCGCCTGGCCGAACCGCTTGATCCGATCCTCCGGCACGCCGAGCTTGCGCCACAACTGAAAGGCTTCGTCATCCTCCTCGTAGATGCTGACCCACAGGTGAGACGCCTGCAGATCCAAGCAGCGGTCCTTGATGTCGCTCGACCGCGTGCCGGCGTAGTCGAGCGTCCCGGTTAAAAATTCCCAAGCCCATTGGATCGCGTCAGCCTTGAAGTAATCGCCGAACGAAAAATTGCCCAGCATTTCAAAGAATGAGTGGTGGCTGGCCGTGCGCCCCACCTGCTCGAGGTCTCCGGTCCTGAGGCATTTCTGACACGACGTCGCGCGCCGCATATCCGTGCGCTTACCCAGGAAGTAGTCTTTGAATTGATTCATCCCTGCCGAGGTGAACAGAACGGTCGGATCGCCGCTGGGGATGAGTGAGTCGCTGGGCGTTCGGGAATGACCGTAGGCCTCAAAAAACGACAAAAACCGTTCCCGGAGGTCGACACTACGTTGCATCGGAGTGTGCAGGGCCAAGGAAGTCGGCAAGGACTCGCTCGATCACGTCCGAGTCGAATCCTCGAGATGCCAAGGCGCCCGCCAAGCGGGATGGTGCATGGCGATCAGGCCAGCGGCGTGCGCGCTCGTGGAGCACCAGGCGGGCGCGTGCTTCATCATCGGCAGGAGGGCAATACCGCGTGATCGCCTCATGGATGAGCTGCGCCTCGAATCCTTTGCCGGCCAGCTTGACCCGGATCGCCGCCGAGGCATACCCTTGACGCGCCCAGTGCCCTGCGCACAGACGCGCGCTGAGACGATCATCCAACGCACCGCTCGCGCGGCACCGGCTGACAAGACGCGAGGCCTCTCGACCGGAACACCCACGGCGGCGGAGGTAGGTGAGGACCTCGCGCGTCGAGCGGACGCCGGAGCGAAGATACCGTGGAAGCGCGCTCGGAAGGCGTGCGGCGTCATCCCCCGGCTTTGATGACGACATACCCTCGGTTGGTTCTGACTAACGCGTTGCCTTTCACTTTGGCAATCGCGCTGCGGTAGTCGTTCGCGTTCTCGATCCGCATCCGGTTGATCTCGTTGATGATATCGCCTGGCCGCAACCCCGCTTGCTCCGCCGGGCTGCCCCCTGCCACATCCACCGCCACGACGCCGGTCGTGTCGGCCGGCAAGTTGAGACGCTCCAACTGTTCGGCTGAGAGGTTGCCGACCTGGAGCCCGCGCCATGCCTCGGTGGTCGCTGCGCCTTCAAGCTCGGGCTCAGCCGGCCGCTCGCCAATTTGAACCTGGAACGTTTGCCGTCTCCCATCCCGCAAGACGTCGATGCTGACACGACGCCCCGCTTTGGCGGCGCTCACGTGATCAATGAGCTCACGGGAATTGTGGATCGGCTGGCCCTCAAACGTCTTGACAATGTCCCCGTCCCGCATGCCGCTGGCGCTTGCCGGACTGTCCGGCAACACTTGGTAGACCAGGATGCCCTCCCGATCGGAGAGCCCGTAGTATTCGGCCACGTCGTCGGTGATGTCTTGCACCCGGATGCCCAGCCAGCCATACACGACCGTTTTGCCCTCGATGAGGGCGCTCAGAACGTTCTTGGCCTTGTTGACGGGGATGGCAAACCCGATGCCTTCAAACCCGCGCGAACTAGTCAGGATGGCCACGTTGATGCCGATAATGTCTCCTTGGAGGTTCAGCAACGGCCCGCCGCTATTGCCGGGATTGATCGCCGCATCGGTCTGGATCAATCCCGAGTAGTCGCGGTCGGATCGAGACGCGCGCGGAAGCTGCCGATTCAACGCGCTGATGACGCCCACGGTTAGCGTCGGTTCTGAGCCGAGGGCGTGCGCCGACGGGCCAACACCCATCAGGCCAAAGGGATTGCCCAGCGCCACCGCCCATTGTCCGGTCTTGAGGCCGCTGGAATCCCCCAGCACGGCCGTCGGCAAATGCGTGCCCTCGATCTTGACGACTGCCAGATCCGAGCGGGGATCTTTGCCCTTCACGGTGCCGACCAATTCGCGGCCATCGCTCATCGTCACCGTGATCTTCTCCGCATCAGCCACCACGTGCTCATTGGTCAGGACGAACCCGCGCTCGTCAATGATCACGCCGGAGCCGAGCCCAAACCGCCGAAACTCCTGTTCCGGGACATCCCCGTAGAATTGCCGGAAGAAATCTTCAAACGGCTCGTTCCCGAAAAAGGGATGGACCCGGAAGTACTGTTTGACCCGCTCAAGTTGCTCGGTGGAGATGCTCACCACGGCCGGTCCCACTTGCTGGCTGATTCGAATAAAGGCGCTTTGCAGCGTCTCGGCCTCGCTACCGGGAGCGGCTTGCGCCGAGGAGATCAATCCGCTTTGCGGCGTCGGCTTGACGCTGCTCGACCACAGATCGGCCCGACCGCCCAAGAGCCCGAAGAACAGAACCCCTCCGGTGAGAAGGCCCCAGATTGTTCGTCGAGTCCCCGCGTTCATCTGACGTTCGCCTCCTCCTGCGTACCGCTTGGCTGTGACGGCTCGTGGCCGTCCCGATGCCATCAGCCGCTTCACGATTCCTGAGACACGGCTTCAGTGACTTCTTGCGGTTTGTCTTTGGGCAACGTCTTGGAAGCCTCCTGCGCGGCCCGCTGGCGGATCTGCTCCTCTAACTGCTGCATGAACTTGGGGTTTTCTTTGAGAAACAACCGCGCGCTCTCACGTCCTTGGCCGAGCCGTGTGTCTCCCGCCGAGATCCAGCTCCCCTGCCGGTGGACCAACCCCAGGCTTTCTCCGACGTCGAGGAGGCTGCCGGCCTTTGAGATTCCCTCATCAAAGAGGATGTCAAACTCCGCCTGGCGAAAGGGTGCTGCGACCTTGTTCTTCACGATCTTGGCCCGGACTCGATTCCCGACGGCCCGTTCCCCGAGCTTGATGCTCTCAATGCGCCGGAGGTCAATCCGAACCGAGGCGTAGAACTTCAACGCCCGGCCGCCGGGGGTGGTTTCCGGGTTGCCAAACATCACCCCGATCTTCTCGCGAAGCTGGTTAATGAAGATGCAGCAACATTTCGACTTCGAGATGGCCGCCGTCAGCTTACGCAGCGCCTGGCTCATGAGCCGGGCTTGGAGTCCGACGAACTGATCGCCCATCTCCCCTTCGATCTCTGCGCGCGGAACCAGCGCCGCGACGGAATCCACGACGATGACGTCCACGGCGTTTGAGCGCACCAGCGTCTCGGCGATTTCCAGCGCCTGCTCCCCGGTATCCGGCTGGGAGACCAACAGGTCATCCAAGTTGACCCCGAGCGTCTTGGCAAACGTCGGATCCAACGCGTGCTCGGCATCGATAAACGCCGCCACTCCACCGGCGCGCTGGGCTTCCACGATGATGCTGAGGCTGAGGGTGGTCTTCCCGGAAGATTCAGGGCCGAAAATTTCGACGACACGGCCTCGAGGCACCCCGCCAAGCCCCAAGGCAAGATCCACGGCCAACGATCCCGTGGAGATCGAGGCGATGTCCAGCTTGGTGTCCTGTCCCAAGCGCATGATTGAACCCTTCCCAAATTGCTTTTCAATCTGGCTTAACGTCAATTCCAACGCCTTGAGCCGTTCGGTGCGCTCTTTCTCCTGCTCCCGCGCCGGTTCTCGTACCGCCATCGAATGCTCTCCTGGTCGCTTACGCCGCCGTCACGCTCGCGCCGTTCCTTCGCTGGGCACAGGGGCCCGCCCGCTTGCAAGGCCTTATTATACGTGAGACGCGCTTCCCTTGTAAAGGCATGCCATGAGCCGGTGGTGCCTCAATTTGCCGGGTGACGCGGAGCCGGGTCCCCTTCGGCCGCCCGCAGCACCAGCGCGAGAGTCGCTGGGCGAGGAGGGACGCGGGTGGCACAGCGGCAGGCCCTGGCAAATTAAGGCACCACTCATGAGCCGGCGGAATCCCGCTCCGCCAACAGCCTCACGGAGTATAATGGAGCCGATGCGCGTCGAGTTGCTGGTGATTGGCTCTGAACTGATGAGCGGCGCAACGGTGAATACCAACGCCGCGTATCTGCATCCGGCCGCCCCCTCCAGCATGTCCCGGCGGTGGCCGCAGTCATCCGGCGTTTTTATACGCGAGCCCACCGGATGCTGCAGCGCGCCGCCCTCCGGCAGGCCTCTCTGCCACGGGGAGCTACGTCGCTCCCCAACCCGATTGGGACAGCTCCGGGGGTCTGGCTTGAGCTGCCGCGCCTCTTGATCATTGCGCTCCCCGGCGTCCCTGCCGAGATGCGCGCGATCCTGGATCGCTCCGTCCTCCCGCGCCTGGCACGGCTCGGCGTGGCGCAGGCCATTGAGAGTCGCACGCTCCGCACCGTCGGAATCGTGGAGCTCTCCATCGAATCGATCCTGCGAGGGATGCGCCTGCCGCCGAGCGTTCAAGCGGGGCTGTACCCCAACCTGCGCGCCGTCGATATCCGACTGACCGCCACCGCTCGTTCTCATCGCATCGCGCGACGAATGCTGTCGCGACTTGACACGGCGCTGCGTCGCCGATTGGGGGCGCTCATCTACGGAACGGACGGAGAAACGCTTGAAGGCGTCGTCGGCGCGTTGCTGCGCTCGCAACGCAAGACGCTGGCCGTGGCTGAATCGTGCACCGGAGGGCTGCTGTCAAGCTGGATCACGGATGTGCCGGGAAGCTCGCGCTACTTCCTCGGATCGGTCATCGCGTACCACAACCAGGTCAAGCGGGCGTCTCTTGGGATCCCCGGCACGCAGCTTTCGCGCGTTGGCGCCGTCAGCGCGCAGACGGCCCGCTCGATGGCTGAAGGTGTGCGCCGCCGTCTGGGCGCTGACATCGGCGTCGCCGTCACGGGGATCGCAGGACCGACGGGTGGAACGACCCAAAAACCGGTCGGACTGGTGTACGTCGGGCTTGCGGACCGTCTCGAGGGGGTGAGGAGCCTGCGATGCCGCTTTCTGGGCGATCGAGCAGCGATCAAGCACCAGGCGGCTCAAACCGCGCTTGACCGGCTCCGCCTGCATCTCCTCACACAACACCGCTAGGCCGTGGCCGATCTAACCATGGACTACGGACGGCGGACTCCCCTCAGCGGCACCTCGGCCAGCACCGTATAGCGAGGCCCGGCCGATCCCAACACGCTCTGGTAGAGCGTCAAGGATGTCACACGCCACGGAGACGGAACTTCCCAAGCGCTCTCCTGCAATCGTTGCGTCAACGCCGATCGGCGCTTCGAGGATCGTACGCGACCTAAGGTGAGATGCGGGGTCAACGGCCGGTCCTCTCGCCGCAACCCGATCAGCCGAATTTCGTCCTCAATCGCCTGCCCGATCCGCGCCACGGCCTCACGCCCCTCTGAAAGCCCCACCCAGACGACGCGCGGCGCTTGGATCGATGGAAAGGCTCCGGCGCCGGAGAGCCCGAGTAGAAACGCCGACTCGCGAGCCGCCACGCGCTCCAGCAGCGCTTCGACGGCCTGGCGTTGGGCATCGGTCATCTCACCAAGGAACTTCAGCGTCACGTGCAAGTGCGATGCCAAGACCCACCTCACGTCAGCCTGCGCGCCGGCCAGCTCTTGTTGCAGGACCGCGAGAGCGCCTCGGATGTCATCCGGAAGAGCAATCCCGATGAACGCGCGCATTCCCGCAACAACCCTCGATGTCACTCCCCTTCACCTGCGCGGGCTGAGTGGAACATCCTCGCGGGGATTATCCGCTCAGGTGACGGATCACCAACAGCGCGGCGCCGGCATAGACGGCGGCGCCCTCTGCCCGAGTGCAGAGGACTGCGCCAAGCAGCCATGTCACGCCCAACACGAGCGCGCGTGGAAGTTCAGCCGCCTGACTCAGCGACCAGCCGACGGCGACCCCGACGCCGCTTCCCCAGGTGCCGGGAGCCGGCGGGATCGTGCCGAGGCCCCCGACCGTCGCGATCCGCGTGGCCATGGTTCGCGCAGGGTGTGGCATCACTGAACACAACGCCTCCAACCTCTGGCAGCGCTCCGCGAAGATCGGTCGATCATTTCAATCGCGTCGAAGCACTACCGGCCCACCGCGTCTTTCAGCACCGCGTGATGCCGCCATACAAAGGTCGTTCCTGAGATGATCGTCAGGAGCGTCGCCGCCGCCATACAACCCAGCACCGTCGCCTGCATGGCGGAGCGCATCCACTCCGACAGCGATGCGGGTCCAAGAAACTCCTGCACCACCAACACGATGAGGATCACGATGATCGCTCCCATTTGCGAGACGGTCTTGTGCTTGCCTTCCTTCGCAGCGGGCAGCACGATCTGCCGACTGGCGGCGAAGAGCCGCACGCCCGTAATGACAAATTCCCGGAGCGCGATGATGAGCACCATCCAGGCAGGAATCAGGTGGAGTTGGACAAACGCAAGGAACGTGCCGAGGACCAGCACCTTATCGGCGATGGGATCCAGCAGCGCGCCCAGCGGGCTCACCTGGTTCCAGCGACGGGCCAGGTAGCCATCGAGCCAATCCGTCGCGCCGGCCAACACAAAGCCTCCCAGGGCGAAAGCTTTCGCCAGCCAACCTGGGAGATAGAGCAAGGCCACGATGAGGAATGTCAGAATCATGCGCAGGCATGTCAGCTTGGTGGGAATCGTCATGCGGGACCGTCACCCCAGGGTGTGGGGGTGACGGCTGAGGTAACCGGCCCAATCACGCCGGCACGCACCCGCCTTGATCCGCTAGGCGGAGTGCGTCGGTGGCTCAACGACCGTGCCGATCAGGTCGTATTCCAGGCTGTCGGTGATCTGCACGGGGACGAACATCCCGGGCCTCAGCGGGCGCTGGCTTCGGACAAATACAACCCCATCGACTTCGGGGCAATCCGCGCTTGTCCGACCCACAAACTGCTGCGGGTCTTCGCCGTCCGGCTCGTCAATGATGACCTCCGCGGTGCGACCCGCCCACCGGGCGTTGACCGACGCGGCGATCTCCTGTTGGAGTTGCATGAGACGATCAAACCGCGCCTGCGCAATAGCCGCCGGGACCTGATCGGGAAACCGGAAGGAAGCGCTCCCCTCCTCGTGCGAATAGATGAAAGCACCCAATCGCTCAAAGCGGATCTCGCCCAGGAATGCGCACAGGCGCTCAAACGCCTCCTCCGTCTCTCCGGGAAACCCGACGATCACCGACGTCCTCAAGGTAATCCCGGGAATGGCCTCTCGGAGCGCCTGGATCCGCTCCCGAAGAGCCGCCTGGCTCATCCCGCGGTTCATTCGCTGCAGAACCCCGTCATCAGCGTGCTCAACGGCCATATCGAGGTATCGACAGAGCCGGGGCTCATCACGGATGGTCTGGATCAGCTCGCGGGAGATCCCGCGGGGGTGACAGTACAGGAGGCGGATCCATCGCACACCTTCGATGGCTGCCAATCGACCGAGGAGCTCCGCGATGCGCGGCTGCTTGTACAAGTCCACCCCGTAATCGGAGGTGTCCTGGCCCACCACAATGAGCTCTTTGACACCGCGCTCTTCCACCAGTTGCTTGGCCTCCGTGATGACGGCTTCCAAGGGTCGGCTGCTCAACGGCCCCTTGATCTTTGGGATGACACAAAAACTGCACCCTTTCAGGCAGCCCTCGGAAATCTTCAGATACGCGTAGTGCGAAGGGGTGAGCGGCTCCCGGGCCACCCGGCCGCTGCGATGGGGCAGTTGCGGACGACGCCGCACGCTGCGGGGACGCTCCCCGTGCAGCGCTCGGTGCACCACCGCATCGATCTCCCCGAAGCCATCCACGCCCACGAACCCATCCACGTCGGGCAGTTCAGCGATCAGCTCGTCTTTGAATCGCTGCACCAGGCAGCCTGCGACCACCACCGCTTTCAATTTCCCCTGCTTCTTTCGCTCAACCGCCTGGAGCACGGTGTCGATCGATTCCTTGATCGACTCTTGGATAAACGCGCAGGTATTAATCACGAGCGTGTCCGACTCCTCCGCCGAGTCGACAATCTGAAAGCCGGCCTGCCGCAGCTTCCCCAGATAGAGCTCAGAATCCACGAGCGTCCTGGGACAGCCCAAGCTGATGAGGCTGACGGTTCCTGCCCGCCTGGTCTCAACCGTGTGAATGCGCGGCGCATCCGAACTCACGATCGAGGATGCGGAACGATGCGGGGGGGGCGGCGTTGACGGGGTCGCTGACATGGTGGGCTCCGGCGTGGCGGTGATCGTCGACAACCGCGCACCCGTCGTCATTCGTCTTCAGGCAGTTGAACAATCCCTTGGTGCGTAATCAACAACCGCCCCTGATGGGCAATCGCAAAGGAGCTGATGGACTGGCCGTTGAGCATCAACGCCACTTGGGAGGGTTTTGAGACGATGATCTCAAACCGTTTTTTGGCAACCCACCGCTCATGCGCGCCGCGCTGGATTCGCTGCTGCGTCAGGAGCTTCCCATCCGCTTTAATCCGAACCCAGGTGGTGCGCTCAGCGCTCACCAACAGCTCAAGCGGTTGGCTCGGCAAGAGGGTGAACGAAGGCGGAGCGGGCGGCTTCAGAGTATCCAACGCCACCGAGAGGCTTGCCAGTTGAGGCGCAGGGGGTTCGGTTGGAGCGCTGGGCTGGACTTGGGCTGTCACGGTCGGTTGCGTCAAGGTCTGGCTCGGGAATGGTTTGGTGGAGGGCTTTGCCGCCTCGCGCGCGGGTTCGCGCACCGGGCTTGTCCTGGCGTGTTGAGCTGCCGACTTCTTCGTCTGCGCAGCCGTCGCCGTTCCTTGATGGCGGTGCTGCGAGCGTGGCCCGAGTCGCTGCATGGGATGGACCCGCATGCCAACGACCACGATGAGGCCAATCGCCACGGCAACCCCCACGCGCTTCACCAGGGGCAGCGGCAGACGCATCGTCATGGGAGCGGGCGAAGGCGTGGGAGGCACCTCTTCTTGAGCAGGCTCGGGCTCCGGCCATCGCACGTCAGCGAGCAGCGGATCCGGATCAAGCCGGAGGAACCTCGCGTACGTCGTCAGGAACCCCTTGACGTAGATCGGGCTCATCATCTCCTGGAGTCGGTCGGCCTCAAGCGCTTCCAAAACCCAGGGCTGGATCTTCGTCTCTTTCGTGACATCCGAAAGAGCAAGCTTCCGCTCACCACGCGCCTGCTGCAGTCGAGCTCCTGCTGTCATCGGCTATGACCCCTTGATCGCATCGCGGCTGACAAGAATTTCCCGTGGTCGGCTTCCTTGCGGGGGGCCGACTAACCCCTCCTGCTCCATCAGGTCCAAGATCCGCGCCGCCCGTCCATAGCCTAAGCGAAGCCGGCGTTGCAAGAGCGAGGTCGAGGCCTGACCGGCGTCCAGGACGAGCTGTTTGGCGGTTTCATAGAGCTCGTCCTTCTCCGTGATCATGGCCCCCTCAGGCTGGCGGGCTTTCTCCAGCAGCCGCTCGTCATACGCGGGCGAGCGCTGGCGCTTCAAAAAGTCGGCGATGCGTTCGATTTCAGCATCGGTGACGAACGCGCCCTGGATCCGGATCGGTTTCGCGGTGCCCGGTCGCAAAAAGAGGAGGTCGCCCCGGCCGAGCAACTTGTCGGCCCCGTTGATGTCGAGAATCGTCCTCGAGTCCACTTTCGAAGCCACCTGAAAGGCCATGCGCGCGGGAAAGTTGGCTTTGATCACTCCCGTGATGACATCCACGGATGGCCGCTGGGTCGCCAGGATGATGTGGATTCCGACCGCGCGGGACAGCTGCGCTAAGCGCGTAATCGCCGACTCCACATCTTGAGAAGACACCATCATCAAATCGGCCAACTCATCGATGACGATGACGAGGTACGACAACAGCCGCCCGTTGTCCTCAGCCTGCCCTCCTTCCTCGCCGTTTACCGACAGCTCGTTGACGGGCGCAAGATAGCGCGTCGTCAACCGCTTGTTGTAGAGCTCGATGTTGCGCACGCCCGTCGTGGCCAGCAACTGGTAGCGCCGTTCCATCTCTTCAACGGCCCAATGGAGCGCCACCGAGGCTTGCTTGGCATTGGTCACCACCGGGGCGACGAGATGCGGGATGTCATTGAACATCGCCAGCTCGACCATCTTGGGGTCGATCATCAAAAACTTGACCTGTTCCGGGCTGGCATGCGTGAGGATCCCCACGAGCAGGCTATTCAGGCACACCGTCTTGCCCGACCCGGTCGCCCCCGCAATCAGGAGATGGGGGCACTCGCGCAAATCGGTAACGATCGCCTGACCCGACACATCCTTCCCAATAGGCAACGCGATGGGCGAGGGGTTGCCGGCGAACTCATGGGAGGTGATGATCTCCTTGAGGTAGACGATCGTCGTGGTGGAGTTTGGCACATCGACCCCGACACGGCCTTTCCCTGGAATGGGCGCCACGACATGACAATTGGCGGCCTTCATGACGAGCGCCAAGTCATCCGCCAGCGATACGATCTTCGTGAGCTTGACGCCAGGCGCCGGCGTCAACTCATAGCGGGTCACGGTCGGGCCCCGGTCGATATTCACGACGCTTGCCTCAATCCCAAACTCCTGCAACGTCTCTTCCAGCACCCGGGCATTCATCTGGAGATCTTCGGCGAGCTGCCGCTCCGCGATGGGCGGGGGGTTCGCCAACAAATCAAGCGACGGGAGCTGAAAACCACCGGGCGCTTGGCGCCGAAACGGCGTCGGGATCGTCTTCGGTTTCGGCTCGATGGTTGAGCGGAATCGCACGCGCGGAGGCGGGGAACCTGGCGGCATGGAGCGGTCTTCATCGCTTGTCGTTGGCATCTCAGGACGAGATGTCTCAGGCGCGCCAGGCTGTGCTAAGATTCTCGTCGTACGGATGCCCTGCGCCAGCGCCGGCTCAGACGTCGGGCGCGAAACCATCGTCGCAATCCCCTTGCCCATGCGCCGAAGGAGGGTCGCCCCGGGTACGCGGAGCGGCTGCCCAGAGACCACCAGCCACGACAAGAGCCCAACACACAGCGCCGTGAGCACGACCCCTGCTGTGCCAAAGTAATAGCTGCCGGAACGCGCCAACAGCAATCCGACCATCCCGCCGAGACCGGTTTGAGCGGAACCCGTCTGGCCGCACAGGGCGAGCAGGGTCGCGAGGCTTCCCAACACGCAGAGGGTCGCCGCCGCAAAGGTGAGGCTGTGGAGTTCGAGCAACCGACCGAGCCAGAGCCGCCACGCCCACAGCACGCAGAGCCCAGGCAGGATCAGGGAGGCCCAGCCAAACCCTCCGCGGCCAATGAAGCCGATCCAGACGCCGATGGCTCCGCCAAGATTTGCCGGAGGCTGCTGCGGAGAGGAACTGAGGAGCGGAACGTCCGCTGGGCGGTACGTGGCCAGGCACAGGACGATGAAGAGCCCGAGTGAGACAAGGACGCTGCTCCCCACCCACACCGTCCACTGGGGCAGGCGTCTCATTCGGTTCGCTGCGGCGTCATGGGAAGAACCAGGCGCCCCCCAAACGCTATTGGGACAGCGCGCGCTTGCGAGAGAGGTTGATCCGACCCTGTTCATCGATCTCAATGACCTTCACAGGGAATTCGTCTCCGATCTTCACGACCTCGTCGACTTTGTTGACGTACTTGTCCGACAACTCGGAGACGTGGACGAGCCCTTCTTTACCGGGAAGGATTTCGCAAAAGGCCCCGAAGTTCATGATCCGCTTCACCTTGGCCGTGTAGATCTTGCCCACTTCGACGTCTTCGGTGAGCGTGCGGATGATGTCCAGGGCCCGCTGGGATTTTTGCGCGTCGTTGGAGGCAACCGAGACGCTTCCATCGTCCTCGATGTCGATCGTCGCGCCGGTTTCCTCGATGATCTTCCGGATCATCCGCCCGCCCGGTCCGATGACGTCCCGGATCTTCTCCGGATTGATCTTCAGCGTCGTAATGCGGGGCGCGTAGATCGAGAGCTGCGGCCGGGGCCGGTCGAGGGCTGAGGACATCTGATCCAGAATGGCCATCCGCGCCGGATGGGCTTGATGGAGGATCTTGCCGATCAGCTCGACATCCAACCCTTGGGGTAATTTCACATCGACCTGGAGGGCGGTGGTCCCTAAACGCGTCCCGGCCACTTTAAAATCCATGTCGCCGACGTGATCTTCAAACCCTGAGATGTCGGTCAGGATCGCGGTCCGGTTCCCCTCCTTCACGAGCCCCATCGCCACCCCGCTGACCGAGGCCTTCATCGGCACCCCGGCATCCAGCAGCGAGAGACTGCCGGCGCACACGGTCGCCATGCTGGATGAACCGTTTGACTCCAAGATATCAGAGACGACTCGGACGGTGTAGGGGAACTCTTCTTTCGTCGGGATCATCGGCTCCAACGCGCGCTCGGCGAGCGCCCCATGACCGATCTCTCTCCGTCCCGTGCCGCGCATGGGCCGTACTTCGTTGACGCTAAACGGCGGGAAATTGTAGTGGAGCATGAACCGCTTGTACGTTTCCCCTTCCAGCGCCTCGATGTGCTGCTCGTCGTCACTCGTGCCCAACGTGGTCACCGAAAGGCTTTGCGTTTCCCCGCGCGTAAAAATGGCGGAGCCGTGGGTGCGCGGCAGTGCGCCCACCTGACACGTGATCTCTCGCAGGTCGGTGTACGCGCGGCCATCCGTTCGGATGCGGCGCTCGACGATCGTTCGGCGCGCCTCTTCCCGGTCCACCACCCCCAGCGCCAGCGTCACGTCCTCGGCGGTGACCGTGCCATCCGCCGTCAGATGTTCCACCAGCGTCGCGGAGAGCTTCGCGAGGGCGTCGTGGCGCGCGTGTTTTTTCTTGGGCTCGTTGATCTGCCCGAGTTCTTTGACCGCCAGGGCCCGCACACGCTCAAGCAGCGCCGGCGCCGGCGTGCGGATCTGGTACGCCTCGCCCTTCGGCTTGCCCGCCTTGGCCACCAGCTCCTCCTGCATCGCCATGGTCGTCTTGAGCTGCTGGTAGCCAAAGGCGATCGCTTCCAGGAGCTGCTGCTCGGGCACCTCTTTCAAGCCGGCTTCAATCGTCATCATGCCCTGCGCGGTACCGGCGACCACGAGGTCAATGCTGCTCTGGGCGAGTTGCTGATAGGTCGGGTTGAGCACGAATTGGTGATTGACCCATCCCACCCGAACCACGCCGAGCGCTTCGGGAAATGGGATGGAGGACAGGCGCAGTGCTCCGGAGGCCCCGAGCACCGCTAAGACGTCGGGGTCGTACTCGCCATCCGAGGACAAGACGGTCGCGATCACCTGCACTTCGTGAAGGAACCCTTTTGGAACGAGGGGGCGAATGGGCCGGTCAATCAGGCGGGAGGTGAGGGTTTCTTTTTCGGTGGGCCGGCCTTCCCGTTTGAAAAATCCACCAGGGATCTTCCCAGCCGCGTAGGTCCTTTCCCGGTAATCGCACGTGAGCGGCACAATGTCCACCCGTTCAGACGGGGTCGAGCTACAGACCGCGGTCACCAGGACCACCGTCCCGCCCTGCTGGACGACCACTGCACCATCTGCCTGGCGCGCCCAGGCGCCGGTTTCCATCGAGAGGGTTGACGATTGAAGCGACGTGGACACCCGCGTGGTCATGGTTGCTTCACTGGCCGTGCTTCGCGAGATCGCGTGGCGAGCGCTTGAGGACAGGCAACGGGCGGGACGATCATTTACGGAGGTTCAATTCGTCGAGGAGCTTTCGGTAGGCCTGTTCGTCGTGCCGTTTGATGTACCCCAGAAGGCTGCGGCGGCGACCCACCATTTTCAGGAGGCCATAGCGGGAGGTGAAATCTTTCTTGTGCGTCTGGAAATGCGCTGAGAGGCCATTGATCCGCTCGGTCAGCAGCGCAATCTGCACTTGCGGTGACCCGGTGTCGCTCTCATGCAGCTGGAATTTGGTAATGGTGGGGTTGGGGTTTGTAGTTGAACTCATCACCGGTCCTGACCGACCTCCTCGTCGGCCTCGCTCCTCAACTCGTTAAGAGCTTGTACTATACCCCCTCTTCAAAGACCCGTCAAGCCCTTCCGTCCTTAAAACTAAGAATCTCTATCACAATGAGCGTTGCTCAAGGCTCTAGGCTTGAGGCTCGAGGGTCACGCACGTGCCGAGAGCCTCGACCCTTGAGCCTCGAGCCAGAGCGCCCAGGGTCATTGTGATAGGCGCTCTGAAATTCTGGGGAGGGGAGAGTCTTTCGACCCTCCCCTCCCCACCGCCAACCAAGGAGCGCCTGTAAGCCGAGTTCTGTTCCCACCACCTGCGGGTTCGCCATTGGCGAACAGTCCCACAGGGGACCGGCTCGCCTCCGGCGAGAACCCGCAGGTGGTGGGAGATGGTCATCCATCTGGCCCTGGTGTTGCCATCAGGGTCCTGCGGCCTACCCTCCTGCCGTCCCGGTGTCTAGGCCCCTCGCTTCGCTTGGAACCAGACACCGGAAGCGCGGGTGGGCAACCCGACAGGCAGGTCGTTTGGCCTTGCTCCGCGTAGAGATTGCCGCGTTTCACGTCCTCCCCCCACCTGTGTTCGGCCAGAAAGGGCCGACGTTGCACCTTTGGCGCGAACATCGGTGGGGGGATTACTCGTCTCTGTGGCTCTAATCCGCCCCGTCACAACACGCGCGTGCCTCGGGCCTGAATCCGAAGCCTCTTCGGCTCCTGGACTCGACGCGACAACCGACGCCCGACGTGCCGCACGAGGGCCCCGACGTTATCGGGGTACGCTGCCCGATGGAGCTCGGACTTTCCTCTCCCAACGCTTTGCTTCGCAACGCGAAGCATCGGGAGCGACCATCCGGCCGCCCTTGGTTGAGCACTCTCAAAGAACGCCCGCATCGCCGATGGCGGCTGACCAGCCGGCGAGCTCGCTTCCTCAGTGAGGACTGGCGTGTTTCACCGCTTGGCCGGCGAGCCGATCGGCCGCGGCGTTTTCTGCGCGCGGGATATGACGGACCTCGCAGCGCCGAAATCCGTTGACGAGATGGAGCGCAAGATCGTAGAGCAGCCGAAGCTGGGGATCGCGGACGTGGTACTGGCCGTTCACCTGGCGAGCGAGCAACTCGCTATCCGTCTTGACCGTCAGCTCAGTGTAGCCCGCCTGAAGCGCTTCCTGCAACGCATAGATCAGCGCCAGGTATTCGGCGACGTTGTTCGTCGTGTGGCCGATGAACTTTGAGAAGTGGTGCGCGGGCGCGGCTCGGCCGGCCTGCAAGACGACGCCGACCCCTGACGGCCCTGGATTGCCTCGGCTGGCCCCATCGATGTAGATCTCACAATTTTGAGTGGGCTTCATCAAAATAGAGAATGCGGTTACAGCTCTCGCACGTGACGAGCGCGGCCTTGAGATAGACCTGATTGATGACTTGCGGGGGGAGCCGTCGGTGACAACCCCCGCACGAGTCATCCAGCAGCGGCACCAAGGCCAGTCCCTCACGAATGTGCAGGACCCGCTCGTAGAGCGAAAGGGCCCCGGGAGGGACACCCGGCGCAAGCGCTTGCCGGTTGCGTTCCAGCTGCGCCATGTGCTCGCCGATCGAGGCCAACTCTCGCTCAAGGCGCTCGCGCTCCTGACGAAACCGCTGCTGGGCGTCAGCGAACTGGCGCTGGTGGCGCTGCCGCTCTTGCGAGGCCTGGTCGATGGCTTCAAGCGTTCGGATGACGGTTTCCTCAAGGAGGGAGTTGTCCGCTTTCAACGTCTCGATCTCCCGCTGCATCGCGGCGTACTCTTTGTTCGTTTTCAACTGGAACAGCTGTGCCTGGAGTTTTTTGACACTGGCCTCTTGGCTTTGCAGCTCACCCTCCTTTTCCTTTTGGGCAAGCTGGAGCGTCGTCACCTGCGCCTCGACCTCCTTCACGCGCTGCTCCTGCGCGGCCAGAAGGGCTTCGGCCTGTTCAAGCTCCTTCGGTTTCTCCTCCTGCTGCTTGCGCAGCCGGTACAGCTCGCCGTCAACGGCTT
>JACPXS010000117.1 GCA_016196415.1 Candidatus Omnitrophota bacterium | reverse complement strand
GCAGGCCCCGTGGCCCCAGCAGCCATCGCAGGGGGTTTTCGACAGAGCAGTGAGGCGCTCTTAGATTCGCTTGGAACTTTGACACCGTCGAGGCGGTTTGTTACACTGACACCCTACCGGGATGTCTCCAGCGGCTCGCCACGGTCTGATCCTCATCTATACGGGGCACGGTAAGGGCAAGACCACAGCAGCGTTAGGGGCGGCGTTCCGAGCGCTGGGGCATGGGTGGCGCGTGCTCATCATCCAGTTTTTTAAAGGGGAATGGCCGGTGATCTTTGGTGAAGTGGAAATGGGCAAGCGGCTGGCGCCCCAGCTTGAGGTCCTGCAGCTCGGCAAGGGCTTCGTGAAACACATGGGAGACGCCAAGCCGTTTAGCGAACATCTGGCCGCTGCCAAAGACGCCCTGCGCGTGGCCACCGAACAGATCACCGCGGGCACCTACGACTTGATTGTGCTGGATGAGATCATCTACGCGATCGATTACGCGGGGGTGCAGTTGGTGACGCTCGAGGAGGTCCTCGCGCTCCTCGACGCGAAGCCGCCGTCGCTGCATCTGATCCTGACGGGGCGCGACGCCCCCCAGGCGTTGCTCGACCGCGCCGATTTGGTCACCGAGATGCGAGAGATCAAACACCCGTGGCAACGACGGATCCCGGCTCAGCTTGGGATCGACTACTAAGGAACGGATCTCATGCCAGAGACTCTGCGTGCCGTGAGCCGCGTGTTGTTAGACGGCAGGGATCGTGCGCCGGCGCGCGCGATGCTGAAAGCGGTCGGGTTCACCGATGAGGATTTGAAGCGGCCGCTCATCGGCATCGCCAACACGTGGATCGAGGTGATGCCGTGCAACTCCCATCTGCGGCGTCTGGCAGAGCGCGTGAAGGCGGGCGTGCGCGCAGCCGGCGGGACCCCGATTGAGTTCAATACGATTGCGATCTCGGATGGAATCAGTATGGGCACGGAGGGGATGAAGGCCTCGCTTGTCAGTCGCGAAGTGGTGGCGGATTCTATTGAGCTGGTCGTGCGCGGCCATCTCTTCGACGGCGTGGTCGCGCTCTCCGGATGCGATAAGACGATTCCCGGCACGGTCATGGCGCTCATCCGGCTGGATCTTCCCTCGCTCATGCTCTACGGTGGGTCCATTGCGCCCGGCCAGTTTCACGGCCGCTCCGTGACGATTCAAGACGTGTTTGAGGGGGTGGGCGCATGCGCTGCCGGGAAGATGAGCGCGCGCGCCCTGCGCGAGTTGGAAAATCAGGCCTGCCCAGGCCCTGGAGCGTGCGGGGGCCAGTTCACCGCCAATACGATGGCCATGGCGATTGAAGTGCTGGGCCTCTCGCCGATGGGCAGCGCCAGCGTGCCGGCCATGGATCCAGGCAAAGACGACGTGGCGTTCGAGGTCGGCAAGTTGGTGATGGATCTTCTGCACCACGGGATCCGTCCCCGTCACATCGTGACGCGCCAGGCGCTGGAAAACGCCATCGCCGCCGTGGCCGCCACAGGCGGATCGACGAACAGCGTCTTGCACCTGCTCGCGATTGCTCGGGAAGCAAGGGTGCCGCTCTCGATCGATGACTTTGACCGGATCAGCAGCAAGACCCCGCTGTTGGCCGATCTCAAGCCCTGGGGTCGTTTCGTCGCGACCGATCTCTATCAAGCCGGCGGGGTGGGACTGATCATCAAACGGTTACTGCAGGCGCACCGCCTGCACCGGAACGCCCTCACGGTTACGGGTCGCACCATCGGGGAAGAGGCCAAGCGTGCGAATGAAACGCGGGGGCAAGTCGTAGTGCGTCCGATCACCAACCCCCTGCGTCGGACCGGCGGCCTTGTCGTGCTCCACGGCAACCTGGCTCCTGAGGGGTGCGTGGTTAAGATCACGGGACATGAGCCGTCTCGCCATCGTGGTCCGGCTCGGGTGTTTGATTGCGAGGAAGCCGCGTTTGCGGCCGTGCAACGGCGGCTGATCAAACGAGGCGATGCCGTGGTCGTTCGCTATGAAGGTCCGAAAGGCGGGCCTGGCATGCGGGAAATGCTCGCCGTGACTGCCGCGCTTGTGGGTCAAGGGCTCGGGGAGTCCGTGACGTTACTGACCGATGGACGGTTCTCCGGCGCGACCCGAGGCCTGATGGCTGGACACGTCGCACCCGAAGCGGCGGTCGGAGGTCCCATTGCCCTGGTGCGCGATGGCGATATGATTGCGTTTGATGTCGCGGCCAAGCGGCTCGACGTCGAGCTCTCGGCGGCTGAGCTTGAACGCCGGCTCACCCGGTGGCGAGCGCCGACTCCACACTACCGTGCTGGGGTGATGAGCAAGTATGCGCGACTGGTTTCTTCCGCGTCGGAGGGCGCTGTGACAGGGATGGGTGATGGGCTGACGGAGAGCCCGCGCACTCACAACGGTCACAGGGAGGAGCGTGGGGCTCGCGCGTCATCCGGCAAGCGGAAGCGTCGGGCTCTGTATGACGCTGTTCAACGAGGGGGACGTGGCGGAACTGGCATACGCGCTAGGTTGAGGGCCTAGTCCCGCAAGGGGTGCAGGTTCAAATCCTGTCGTCCCCATTTCAATCTCCCAGCGAAAGACGGCGAGTCGTGCGACTCGCCGTGTTCGTTATCGCGCTGATGATACTATGGTGTTGACAAGTGATACCACAGTTGGTAGTGTGTGATTGTTCGCGAACGTTAAGCGATTGTGGTGCGGGGACAATTGAAGGCGTGTGGTCACGGACGCTTACACCGCGCAGGTTGTTAGGTGGCGGTTCGCTTGAAGCGGGATAAGAAGAACGGTGTCGAAGGCCAGCTCGTGGTGGACAACGGAGTGATCCCCAAGGACAACGTGTCGTTGGGGATTTTTTGTTGGCAGCGGAGTGGTCAGCGGGGAGGGTGAGCGGAGTGAGCAGAGGACGTCAGATCCTCGTGGCGGTGTTCGGGGTGGTTGTTATGGGAGGGATGGCGTGGGAGTATCGGTATCGTCAAACACTTGAGTCTCGCTACCGGGACGCCTTGGAAGCTCGCCGACAGCTCGAGTTGCGATTTGGGGAGGTCTTGGCAACCGATGAACGGTTGAAAGCGGAGCTCCAGCACGAGCAACAACGCTCCCGAGAGCTCACCGAGGCTTTAGCGCAGGTCCGGACGCAAATGGAGGGGGCCATGGCCCAGCTGAGCGAGGAAGCCAGAAAAACCCAAGAGCTCCACGCGCGTCTTTCCGCGATCGAACAGCAGAGCGACCAGCTCCAAGGGGAACTCGCCCTGGCGCTTCAGCAACAGAAAAGCGGTGGGGGATCGGAGCACGCGAGCCCGGTCCAGTTAGAGCGCGTGGTCGTCAGCAATGCGGAGCCGTCTGCATTGAGTGGCCGGGTGCTCTCCATCAACCGGGACTGGCACTTTGTTGTGATCGATTTAGGATGGGATGCCGTCCGCATCGGAGATACCGTCTCCATCTTTCGAGGTGACCAGTTGCTTGCCAAGGCGCGGATCGAGCGCGTTCAAGAAGGGGTGTGTGCCGCCACCGTCTTGCCAGAATGGGAGACCATTGAAATCCGTATCAATGATCTCGTTCGGGTCCTCTAAGCCATGGCGGGTCGCTCACGTGCTCACCGAATGACCGAACGTTGGATCCCATCGCTGCTCATAGGATGGAGCGTGTGGATCGGTCTCTCGTCCCTCCCAGCGCGGGCCGCTGAGACCACGGATCCAGTTGCGATGAGCACGACCTCGGTCATTCTCAAGGTTGGCTCGGAAGAAACCTTGACCGTCCGGACGAGATTGCTCCAGCAGCCGCCGACGATCATGATTGAATTCCCTGGTCAGCGGGTGGTGGGGTTGTTGCCGGAACGAACCGTGGGGGGGCAGGGAGTCGTTCGAGCCATCGCCGCCCGTTACGGTTCTCCAACGGGCGCGCCGCCCACACGCTTCATCCAGTCCGTGGCCATCACGTTGGATGCCCCGCATCCCTTTCGTGTCCGGTCAGAGCCTGGGCAGGTCGTGGTGGAAATCGATCATCCGGTTTCGGTCGGTCGTGCGGACGTCGAGGTCGGGTTACGGGGCGGGACGGTGATCAGCGGGCTCGGAGCCGTGAACATCAGCGAGCGGTTCCGCGCTATGCAACACGCGATGGCGCAAGCGACTCCCGCGACGTGGGTGCTGCCACTCAACGCCGCCCCAGCAGCCTCGCAACGTTTAACGCCTAGCGGGAGTGTTCAGTCCACTGGCGATGGCATCAGCGAGGTTGCTCTGCGGTCATCAGGATCGCCGTCGGCTTCGACGGGTCCAGGCGATTCGGAGATGACAACCCTCTCGTTACGACGCGAGCCAGGAGCCCCGGTCTCCTCACGCCCCGGTGCGTGGACGATGAAGCCGTCCGGAGCGCCACCACAGGCAGCGCGTCGCACACCGGCGAGCTCCTGGGCGGTCGGGTTCCTGGGTCTTGGGCTGGCGTGCGGTGCGGGGTTCTGGGCCGTTTTCTCTTGGAAGGGCCCAGGGCGCTTCGTTGGCCGCGCGCTCCCCACCGGTCGGCTGCCCGCCGGCGTCATCCTCATTGATCAGTTAGTCTGGCGGGCGTTTGAACGGCAAGGCTACCAACTCGTCCTTGAGAAAGAACTTCTGCATACCCCGCTCGGCACGCTGCGAGTGATCACAAAAGATGATGTCAAATCGGCGCTCCTGTTCGTTGGGTCAGGGCCATTTTTTGAAAAGCAGACCGTTGAGCAGTTCATCAACGCCATGCGCGGCGCTGAGGCCGCGCAAGGTTTCCTCGTGGCCGCGGGGACGTTCACCATCCCCGCACAGCGCCTGGCGAAGGAGCACCGCGTGGCGCTGGTTGAGCGGGAGCAGGTGGTCGAGTTACTGAGCGCAGGGGCCGGCAACGAGCATTTCACGAGACAGCTTGAACAGAGCCGGGCGCGTCTGGAGGAGGCCAGGGCTGCGGTGCGCCAATACACCGAAGAGCTCGAAGCGTTGCGTCGACAGCGCAACGTAGCCAGTTGGTCCCTTGGCGAGGAGCGAGCGAAGTCCGCCAAGCTGGAAACGCAGTTGAGCGAATTTAGCGAACAGCTCCGCCGGTACGAGGCGGATATCCAACGATGGGAGCGCGAGGCCGATACACTGCGCAAGCGCTGGGAAGAGAGTCAGTGGTACCTTGGCGAATCCCAGGAGCGCGTGCGCCATTTGGAAACGCAGTTGGCCATCTTGCAAGATGGCGCCAAACAGGTCGAGACAGCCGAGCAGGGAACGACTGAAGCCGCTCGCGTCCTCGATGAAGAGCGGGCGAAGCATGAGCAGTTGGCTGCGCAGCTCGCCGAGCTCCAGCAGCAGCTTCAAGCGTCGACGGGTCGGGAACGCGCGTTGCAGGAAGCGTTCGCCATCGTGAAGCGAGAGTTGGGTTTCTTGGAAGCCTCAGGCAACCGGCGCCGCCAGGCTCGCGTTCGCGTTCCGGAGGGATCCGTGGAGGTGCGCAACGGCAAGCAAGGTTCCGTGATGGCCGGATCGCTTCGGGATCTCAGCAGTGCAGGGGTGGGATTGGAAACGGCCCAGGAGCTTCCGGCGCGCCCCTCGCTGCGGATTCGCATCACGGTGCCTGGTCATTCTCCCATTGAATCCAGGGCTCACGTGAAGTGGCAGCGAGTCCAGGATGGGTCTTCCCAGTACCGGAGCGGGTATCGGCTGATTGGTCTGTCTGCGTCAACGCGGGCGCAACTCGATCAGCTCGTGGAAACATTCCGGTCGGCACGCCCCTAGTTCCATGCAAGAGCGCCGCGCAACCATTCGAACCCCGCACGTGTGCCGCGCGCAGTACTGTCCTGCCGACGATCTTCTTCCGCGCGATGGCCGCATTACGAATCTCAGTGAGCAGGGGGTCGGCCTCTTGGTGCGCGAGGCATACCGCAGTGGCGAACAGGTGACCGTCGGGTTTTCGCTTCCGGGGGAACGAGAGGTCTTGACCGCCACCGGGGTGGTCCGGTGGTCAGCCTCAGAGCCGCTCAAGGGCCGCTGGTATCCGCTTGGGCTTGAATGGCTCTCACTCGAAGAGGCGACTCGCCATCGGCTGCATGAATTCCTTGCGCACCGAATCCAACGTACGCCGGCTCCGAGCGCTGCGTTTCAATCCGCTACTGTGGGTGTCTGGAACGTTGGCCCGTCGGCTTGGCGTTCGGCCGGACTTGCGGGGCTGTTGCTCATACTCGCCTGGGGCGTGTGGATCGACTCAGCGCACCGCCGTCAACGCCAGCTGGAAATCATGCTGGAGCAGCGCAACACTCTCATCCTACGGTTGAAACAGCGGGAAGCGCAAGCGGCACGTGAACTGATGGCAAGCAGGACTTACGTGAGCGCCACCTCAGGGGAAGTCGCGCGATTGAGTCAGGAGGCCGCGCTGTTTCAAGCTGAGACTGAGCGGTTAGATCGGGAGATCGAGCGTTTTCAGCAGTCGTACGAGCGTGTACATGGGGAGCGCGAAGAACTCATGCAGCGACTCCTCGACGTGAAGCAGGAGCGCGCGTTGCTCGCTCGATCTTCCATCTCGCTCCCCGAGCTTCACCAGGCGATTCGAGAAGCCGTTGAGGTGCGTGAGGGGGCTCTGCGCGATGCGCTCGCTCAGACATCCTCGAACCCGCTGATTGCGGGATTTCTGAGCGTCCCGTCCCCCGGCTCGAACCCCGCTCATCAGCAGGAGCGCGAGCGCGTTTCCGCCGAGCCGGACCGCCCCCCGTCCAACGATCGGAATCCGTCCGGGCAAGGCAATGGCGGATACGTTATTCGGGACGGTCAACCCACGCCCAAGAGCTCCACGGTCTGGGTTCGTGTGCATGACCTGGAGCGGTGATCCGCTCATCGCCTCGCCCGCGCCCGCCCGTCAGGGTCCCTCTGGTTGTCCCGGCTAAGGAGCCGAGCGACGTTCTTTCACGTAGAGGCTCCGGTCAAACTGCTTGGCGTAGGCCTTCAG
>JACPXS010000116.1 GCA_016196415.1 Candidatus Omnitrophota bacterium | reverse complement strand
TCGACAACAAAGGGCCCATTGTCACCGAGATATTCCGTCCCATTGAGCACCGTCCGCCGAACGTGATCCAGCGGCAGCCCGTGAAAGAACCGGTGCAGACCGGGATCAAGGCGATTGACGCCATGATTCCAATCGGACGGGGGCAGCGAGAACTGATCCTGGGCGATCGGCAGATTGGGAAAACCGCGCTGCTGGTGGATACCATCCTCAACCAACACGACAAAGAGCTCTACTGCATCTACGTCGCCATCGGCCAGAAGCTCTCCAGTGTGGTGGCGGTGGTGGAAACGTTGGAGCAGCACGGCGCCATGGACTACACCATCATCGTCGTCGCCTCCGCTGAAGACCCCGCGCCGCTGCAGTACCTGGCCCCGTACGCGGGATGCGCCATGGGCGAAGCGTTCATGTCCAGCGGCCAGCACGCCCTCTGCATGTACGACGACCTCTCCAAGCACGCGCAGGCCTACCGGCAGCTGTCGCTCTTGCTGCGTCGGCCGCCTGGGCGCGAGGCCTACCCCGGCGACGTCTTCTATCTGCACTCGCGTCTGCTTGAGCGTGCGGCCAAGATGCGCGAGGACCTGGGTGGGGGCAGCCTCTCGGCGCTGCCGATTATCGAGACCCAGGCCGGGGACGTTTCGGCCTACATCCCCACCAATGTCATCTCGATCACCGATGGGCAGATCTACCTGGAATCCGATTTGTTCTATGCCGGCGTGCGGCCGGCGGTAAACGTGGGGCTGTCCGTCTCCCGGGTGGGCGGCAACGCGCAGACCAACGCGATGAAGAAGGTCGCCGGCAGGCTCCGCCTGAACCTCGCCCAGTACCGTGAACTGGTGGCCTTCACCCAGTTCGGCTCGGAGCTCGATAAAGCGACCCAAGCGCAACTGGTGCGAGGGGAGCGCATGGTCGAAATCCTCAAGCAGGACCAGTACCAACCCATGGGCCTCGCGCATCAGGTGGCGATCTTCTCCATCGCCAACCAAGGTCATCTCGATGAGCTGCCGCTGGATCGCATCCGGCCGTTTGAGGCCGCGTTCCACGCATTCCTCGATGAGCGCTACCCGGATGTCATCCACGAGATTACCAAGACGAAGGATCTCTCCGACGTCGTAGCCCAGCGACTTGACGCGGCTGCCAAGGCATGCAAGGAGCGGTTTCTCGCTCCCGCCAACGCGTGAGGCGCTCAAGCGACAGGAAGCTGGTGATGGGGTGGCCGGCGGTCGCGGGGGGATCGCGGTTCCTCCGGTGGCATTGAAGGTGCGGTGTGTGGAGTAACAGGCTCGAGGGAGGATGGCGTCACTCCGACAGATCCGCGGGCGGTTGCGCAGCATCCACAGCACCAAGCAGATTATGCGGGCCATGCAGTTGGTGTCCGGCTCCAAGCTGAAGCGGGCGCAAGGCAAGCTCGTGCAGGCGCGGACCGTCGTGAAGTTCCTCGATGAGCTCTTGCACCGCGTGCTTGCGGCGTCGCCGGATCTCGACCACCCGTTGTGCAAGCGCCATGAGGAGGCCCCAAGCGCCGTCGTCCTCTTCACCTCCGATGCCGGATTGTGCGGCTCGTACAATACGAACCTCATCCAGCTGGCGGAATCGCACGTGCAGCGCGACAGTCCACACCGCACGCGCCTCATCGCGATCGGCAAGAAAGGACACCGCTACTTCACAAAGCGCGGTTATCCATCGTCGGCCGCCTACCTGGATCTCGCCGGGCGCCCTGATGCGAAGGCCGCCGAGACCATCGGCCGGGCGGTGATGGAGTCGTTTCTGTCTCGTCGAGTGGGCGCGGTGCACGTGCTCTACTCCCAGTTTTTCTCCTCCACCGTGTATCGCCCGACGCTGCGTCAGTGGCTGCCGGTTGAGATCCCCAGATCCCCAGATCCCCAGATCACCGGCTCGGATGAGGAGTACATCTTCGAGCCATCAGCCCAGCGGGTGTTCGACGATCTGATCCCGCGCTGGGCCTTGGCTACGTTTCAGCTCATCATGCTTGAGGCGTTCACGTCAGAACACAGCGCCAGGATGATCGCGATGAAGAGCGCGACCGACAACGCGGAGGAGCTTCTCAGGGCGCTGACGAGGCAACGCAACAGGATGCGCCAGGCGTCCATCACGAAGGAGCTCAGCGAGATCGTCGGGACGGCCGAGGCGTTGAACTAGAAAACTGCCAGGGGATCAGGCGAAGGAGTTGCGCATTCATGGATGAAAGCCACGGCACAGTCATCCAGGTGATTGGCCCCAGCGTGGACATCCGGTTTCCGCCGGATCGGCTGCCCGCCATCCTGAATGCGATCCGGATCGATGACGAACCGAAGCAGATTCACCTCACCCTTGAGGTGGCGCAGCATGTGGGCAACAACACCGTGCGGTGCGTCGCGCTCGATTCGACGGATGGGCTCATTCGGGGCATGACAGCCCTCGATACCGGCGGCCCCATCGCTGTGCCGGTGGGTAAGCAGACCTTGGGGCGCATCTTCAATGTGCTGGGAGACCCACTCGATGAGCGCGGCGCGCTTGCGGAACCGAAGAAGCGCGCTCCGATTCACCGGGCTCCTCCCTCCTTCGAGGAGCAGTTGCCGGTGCGCACGATCTTCGAGACCGGCATCAAAGTCATCGATCTGCTCGCCCCGTACCCGAAGGGCGGCAAGGTTGGGTTGTTCGGGGGGGCGGGCGTGGGCAAGACCGTCATCCTCATGGAGCTCATCCGCAATATCGCCACCGAGCACGGAGGCGTCTCAGCGTTCGCCGGGGTTGGCGAGCGAACCCGGGAAGGGAACGATCTCTGGCTTGAGCTCAACGCATCGGGAGTCATCAACAAAACCGCGCTGGTGTTTGGCCAGATGAACGAGCCGCCCGGAGCCCGGCTGCGCGTGGCGCTCTCCGCGCTGACCATGGCGGAGCATTTTCGCGACGAGGAGGGCCAAGACGTCCTCCTCTTCATCGACAACATCTTTCGGTATGTCCAGGCCGGGTCCGAGGTGTCCACGCTGCTTGGGCGGATGCCCTCGGCCGTCGGCTACCAGCCAAACCTTGCCACGGAGCTCGCGCAGCTTGAGGAGCGAATTACCTCGACCAAGCGAGGCTCCATCACGTCGGTCCAAGCCATCTACGTGCCGGCGGATGACTTGACCGATCCGGCGCCGGCCACCACCTTCTCGCACCTGGATGCCACGACGGTGCTCTCCCGACAAATCGCGGAGCTCGGGATCTACCCCGCCGTGGATCCGCTGGAATCCACCTCCCGCATCTTGGATCCGCGCATCGTGGGGCAGGAGCCCTATGACACGGCCCGCACGGTGCAGCGGATTCTGCAGCGGTACAAGGAGCTTCGGGATATCATCGCGATTCTGGGAATGGATGAGCTGACCGATGACGACAAGACCGTCGTCTACCGAGCGAGAAAGATCCAGCGGTTTCTCTCACAGCCCTTCTTCGTCGCCGAGGCATTCACCGGGCAGCCGGGCAAATTCGTCCGTCGAGAGGACACGATCAAGGGCTTCAGGAAAATCGTCGGCGGCGAGCTGGATCACGTCCCGGAACAAGCGTTCTACATGCGCGGCGCGATCGACGAGGTCCTTGAAGAGGCCGAGCGGATGAACGCCCGATGACGCCCCAGGCATCCGCCGCCATCACCGTGCGCGTCTTAACGCACGAGGGGCTTGCGCTCGAGGATGAGGCCATTTCCCTGGTCGCGCCGGGAGAGCCCGGCTATCTCGGCATCCTGCGCCATCACGCGTCCTTGGTGACCACGCTCAGGCCTGGGATGCTGAGCTGGACGCGGCCCGATGGTGAACGTCGCAAGGCCCGTCTTGGCAGCGGCCTGCTGGAGGTGGTGAAGAATCACGTGACCATCCTGACCGATGCGGTGTCAGCCCAGCGGGCCGAGCCGCCCGAAGGAACAGACCGATGATTGGCGACTTGGTGTCCGAGCAGCGCGATTGGCTGTGGTATGCGCTGGGGGTCATCGCCACCCCGTTGCTGTTGGCCCGTCTCGGATTGACCACCCAGCAGATCCTTGCGGTCGGAGGATTTTGCGTGGTCCTCTACGGAGCCATTTTCTTTTGGAAGCAACGGTTGGCCTTTTCCTGCTTCGGGATCTCGCTGCTGCTGATGGCGGGCCTGTTGGACGTTCCGCATCTCATCGAGTTCGCCGGGCTCGACATCATCCTCTTCCTGATCGCCATGATGACGATCATCGGGTTCCTCGAAGAGAAGCACTTCTTTGAGTTCATCATTGACCGCCTCTTGCTGGTCGCCGGGCCGCACCCGAAACGGATCATGACGATCATGATGGTCATGGCCGCGGTCTCGGCGTCGCTCGTCGATGAAGTCACCTCGATTCTGTTCATGACGGCCGCGATGCTCAACCTCCTGGGCCGATCAAAAGTCAACCCCATTCCCTTCATCCTCATGCTCGTCTTCACCACGAACATCGGATCGAGCGCGACGGTCATCGGCAATCCGGTCGGCGTCATCATTGCCCTGCGCAGCGGACTCACGTTTTTGGACTTTCTGCGATGGGCGACGCCGATCTCGGCGGCGTGCCTTGTGCTGACGGTGCCGCTGTGCCTTCGGTTGTTTCGGAAGGACATCGCGGGGCTGAAAGGTGTCCTGACCGGCAAGCGAGGGGAGCGGCAGCTTGAGCAGCTTCTCGAGGAGGCGCATGCGACCAGGCGGGGGATCCGCATGGCGGGATGGTTGTTTGGCGGGGTGGTGTTGGGGCTGATTCTGCACCATCCGATTGAGCACTGCCTGAGCCTGCCGCGCAATACGATGCTCCTAGGCATCGCGCTGCTCGGCGCCGGCGCGGCGCTTGCGATGAGCGGTGAGAAGGCGCGGAACTTGGTGGAAAAACGGGTGGACTGGTGGACGCTCGCGTTCTTCCTGATGCTCTTTGCCTCCGTGGGGACGCTGAAGCAAACGGGCGTGACGGGCGTGCTGGCGCAGCGCATCATTGAACTTTCCCACGGCAGCATCCCGGTCTTGAGCAGCCTCTTCGTGTGGAGTTCAGGCGTGCTGACCTCGATTATGGACAACGTGCTCGCGGTCGCGACGTTCGTCCCAATCGTCGGTGACGTCGGCCAGGCGGGCCTCAAGACCTTTCCTTTGTGGTGGGCGATGCTCTTCGGCGGCACCTTGATGGGCAACGCCACGCTGATTGGCTCCACCGCGAACATCGTCGCGGCGGGCCTGCTGGAGCGGAGGGAATTGGGCACCATCACCTTCGCCCAGTGGCTCAGGCCGGGGATGACGGTCGCGTTCTTGACGACGATCGTTGCCAACGCCCTGATCCTCCTGCAGCTCTCCCTCATGCCGCACGCCGCCACACTCGCCTCCCACTAGGAAAACCGGCGTTCCGGGTTTGGCTGACCCGATGCGCCTGTGCGGTCTTGAGCGAATGTGGGGTCTCGACGACAACAGCCCTCCCCATACGGGGAGGGCTGTTGCTGTGTGGCAAAGCGCCTATAACAAACCGGCGGAGCAATCTTCGGGAACTTGTTAGTTGGATTCGCTCAAGGAGAGGCACGGACGGCCGATGCGTTTGCCGTCCGTTCGCATCACCGAACACGCACCGCAGGCGGCTTCGGACACCCTGCTCTTGCAGGGGATGAGGACCCGTTCGTCAAGCATCACCGGGCAGCCACACTTCTTGCCTGAGGCGGCGCTTGCGAGGCACGGCGAGCGCTACCCATCACGCACGGTCAATCCCACGGCAAGAAACCCAGTGATGATGAACGCGGAGACAACGTGCCGGCGTCCCCGGCTCTTGTGCGGCGATGCCTCTCGCTGATTCACGATGTTCTCCTGTAGAAGGGTCCGGCTGTGTTGCACGCCCCTTCAGGATGCCTGACGATAGGCATCTCCCGCGGCTTAAGGCCTGATCCAGTCTTGTGCGGCGCGCGTTACGCCGCATCCTCTTGGCTGGCAGTAGCGTTGCCATTCCTCGAGACTAACACGGCCACGATGTTCTTCAGCAAGACGTCGACCTCGTACGGTTTCTCCAGGTGAACGGCCGCGCCCATCCGGAATGACGTGGCGATGTCGTGCTCCGCCCCCTTCGCCGTCACCATAATGACCGGGATCTGGCGGGTATCTGGATCACCCTTCAGCCGGCGCAGCACTTCATAACCGTTCATGTTCGGCATGATCACGTCCAGAAGGATGATGGTTGGCCGCTCGACTTTGGCGAGCAGGAGACCTTCCTCGCCATTAGGCGAGGTCAGCACGCGGTACCCCGCCTGCTCCAGCAGGAGCTTGGCGAGCTTGCGGCTGCTGCCTTCGTCATCCACGACGAGGATGGGTCGTTCAGCCTGCGGCTGAGGCATCGCGCGCCCCCCGAGTCCGTCCGTCACGAATCCTGGTGGTCTCTTGCCCGCTCACTGAGAGACCGGGCTGCATTCGCGCAGCTGGTGGCTTTCGCTGAACGCCGTTCAGCTCTTCCTGCTGGATCGCCGGTGCGGGGCGACGCCGTCGGTGAACCCCCTTCGTCGCCTGAGTCGGCTTCGCGAGCGTCCGCCTCGCCACAGGGAGCATCACCGATGCCGTGGTGCCGTGGCCGATCTCGCTTTCAAGCGTGACCAGCCCCCCATGCTTCTCAACGATCGATTGGGTGATCGCCAGCCCCAACCCCGTTCCTTGCCCAGCCGGCTTGGTGGTAAAAAACGGATTGAAGACTTCGCGGAGTTTGTCTCGAGGGATGCCCACGCCAGTGTCGGTCACTTCGCACACCACAACGGCTTCTCCAGGCCTGAAGGCATCCGTGGCGCGCCTCCCCACCCGGCCATGTCGTTCGGTCAAGAGCCTCGTGGACGTGCGGAGGAGGAGCGTTCCCCCCTTCGGCATGGCTTGGAGCGCATTCACCAGGAGGTTGATGAATACCTGCTTCATCTGGTTCTCATCGATCAGCACCGAGGGCAACTCGGGTGCGAAGGCTTTGGTGAGCTGGATATTGGCGAGGCCGAGCTGTTTTTCCACGAGTCCCAGCGAGGCCTCCAGCACATCGGTGACGTGACAGATCCGAGACTCCAGTGGAGCCTGCCGGGAAAAATTCAGCAAGTCGCGGACGATCTTATCGGACCGCATCACGGCGTCTTTGATCATCTGCAATACCTCATGCAGCGAGTGCGTTGACGGGCCAAGCGCCTGCTCCAAGTAGTTGACCCCATGCAGGATGATTCCCAGCGGGTTCTTGACTTCGTGGGCGATGCCGCTGGCCAGCTGCCCCACGGCGGCCATCTTCTCGGCCTGCACGAGCATCGCCTGCATGCTTTTGAGTTCTTTGTAGGCAATGTTCAACTCGGCGGCTCGTTTCCTCGCGGCGCTCGCCGCCGCCCTGGCCGTCTCGGCCAGCGCGCGTTCTTTTTCCTCCGCCGCTTTGCGCTCCGTCACGTCATGGATGGCGACCACCATGTTGACCTCGTGTTTGCTGAACTGGACGAGGGCGGCGAATATATCCAGCATCAGGCGCTGATCGCCCTTGAGGAACTCATAGCTCCCGAGGGCATTCGGCTGGCCACGCAGGGCCAGGTGCACCGGATGCGCTGCAGGCGGCACGCGCTTCCCGCGATCCTCCAACGGCAAGAGGTCGATGAGCATTGCGCCTAGGAGTGCCTCCTCAGGCCGGCCCACGAGACGGCGGAATGGCGCATTGCACCACTGGACCGTGCCCCCAGCATCGACCCAGACCAACGGATCGGCGATGGCGCTTAAGGCGACCTCGAGCCGCCCTAATTTGGCGCGGAGTTCCTCCAGAGCTGTGGTCGTTTCTTCGTTCAGGAGGTTGCTCATCGTCCCGCCTTGTGCTGTGTGGTGCGGCGCAACGCTCGCAGCCGCTCAGTCAACACAACACCCTTCCCTCGAAGGATGAGAGAAGGGCGTCCCACCACCCTTCGGCAGCCTAGCCGCCATCCCCGTTCGGGGTGCAGGCCTGTGGCATTGCGTCCCCAGCTTTCGCTGGGTTTGCCCTTCTCGAGGGGGTTTGAATCCGCTTCAACGCGGCCGATTGGAATCTACCGGAAGTATAGCATAAGTGAGCAACTTCCTGCTAATGAGACGGTTGCGATGTTACGGATGATCGATTGTGTCACTGTGAGTTGTCCGGAGGGGAACAATGAATTGCCCAGGACCTTCTCAGGGACGCTTCACGGGCGTGGACTTCCGCATGGGGGGCGATCGATGACCACGAAGCCGCGGCGGCCGACGCCGCGGCTTCGTGTCATCATAAGGCTCAGCCTGGTTTTTAGTACGACGTGGGAGCGCGTTGGGCGGAGGACGTCGGCTTATTCGGCTGCTGGACAACGCGGATCGATTGGGCGACTTCTCTCCCATCCTTCAGCAGGTAGCGCACAGTCACCTGCTGGTCGACCTTTAGCTGATCGAGTGTGACCTCCTGACTCTTCTGCCAGACCGCCGTCGATTTGGGATCGAGGGTAATCGTCAAGACGTTCCCGTCCGCCGCAGCGAGCTTCAGGGTTGGCGGAGTTGACTTCAGGTCGATCGCCGTGATCGAGCCCGTAGCGATCGCCGTTTTGGTGGTGGAGGCCTGCGGAGTGGAAGGGCTTGGGGTTGGAACGGCTAAGGGTTGCGCCGAGGCCGTTGGAGCTGACGAGGACGGCGGTTGGGATGAAGGCGCGCTGGCCGACGCGTCCTTGCGCTCCATGGACGGTCCTCCTTGCTCGGCCGCCGACACCGCGAGGGCGCCTGTACTCACAACCGCAATGACTAGGAATCCTCTAATCCATTGCTGTCTCATGTGCTCTTTGTCTCCTTTATGGTGAGTGTTGGCCCCTGCACCCCGAAGGGGGCGAGGCCGGTGTCAATTCCGGTGGTGTCCTAATTTGGCAGGGCCTGCGACCGAGCCGTGGGACCCGCGAAGCGGGTCGGCGACGGGAGTGCCGCCCGCCGCAGGCGGAGGCCCGCTGCGCCACCCCACCTGTCCTCGCCGCGCCGGACGCTCGCCGTCGTCGGCTGTGGGCAGGCGGGGGCCCCCGGCTTTGCGTCACCCACCAAATGAGGACAGTACCTCAATTCCTAGTGCCTTGCTTCACCGGGGGTGTGTTCGTCGCGGCAGCGTCGCCCGTGGAAACGTGCGGCTTCGTCGGCGGTTTGTAACGAGCCGTTGAGCGAACCGGTTGAGACTTTTTCTTGGAAGACGTGAGCTTGGACTTTGGTTTTGCCTTGGTCGACTCGCTCGTCTGCGATGCCGTGTGAGCCACCGTCGGCTGCGAGTTGTTCCCAGCGGGCATCTCGGCCCACCCGATGGAGGTCGCAAGGAGTAACGCCAACACGCCCCCCACTCGTACACTCATCTGACGCATGGGATTCACCATTCTCGTTGATCATATTGCCCGTAGACTCCTGTCACGCGCGGCTTCCCTTCCCAAGATCGTCCTGGAACTTCCCTTGGTCGCCGTCGTGTCTGACCCGACGCACGAGCGGGCGTCTTAGGCGGAAATCACCGCTCGGGGTGGATTGGTGAAGGAGAAAACGGGGGGCGCTCGTGGAGCGGCCTCACGAACCACCGGAACGGCTCCGAGCACCTCGCACAAGGAAGGCAGTGCGGACGCGACTAACGTGGGAGCGCCTGTGATGGTCAGCGGGGCGGGAGGGGTCGCGGCCAGTCCGTCCAGAAACCCGTTGACCACGATGGTATCGTCCGAATCGGAGATCTGGAAATTATCGAGGGAAGGGGAGGCAGGAGCGACCAGGGCCAGGAACAGGGCTATCGTTCCAGCGCCCAGGATGGAGAGCATGGCGTAGTGAAACCATCGGGTTCTCCGCATCGGCTACCTCCTCCTGGAGGTAGTATCAGCACGCCCGAATCAAATGTCAAGCGCCAAGCAGCTCTTGGCAGTTCTGAAAAACTCGCGGGGCGAGTCCCCAGACGCCGATTCAACCGAATCTAGCGAGGGCGTGGGGCCAGACCGCCGCAAAGCAATGGCGTTGGCGGCGGGGAGATGGCTAAACCGGAAATGGGGTCTGGCGGGTAGTCTTGGCAGAACTCAGGACGTGGTATGAGGTGAGGGAAGCACAGCCCTCAACGCTCCCCCTCACTGGAAGAGCCGAACAGGCGTCCCCGTGAGCTGACGCCGTATTTCACATCTACGGAACACGCATCTCCTGCACCGGGCCGTTCGGCCACGGTGCCCCCACAGCAAGGGGCTTTGTCCTACCCACTTGGGAAACGTTCACGAGATGTTCGGCCGTACAGAGACTCCTCCGGGCGGATGGTGTCTGCCCGGGAAAGTCCACTAGACCTTGACCACTTCGGTCGCCTGCGGACCTTTCGGACCGCTGGTGACCTGAAACTCCACCGTTTGCCCTTCCTGAAGCGATTTGAACCCCTCGCCCCGGATGGCGGTGTGGTGGACAAAGAGATCCTTCGATCCGTCTTCCGGGGTGATGAACCCGTACCCCTTCTGATCGCTGAACCACTTCACAGTCCCTCGCGCCATTGCTGTTGCACCTCCCTTCTCGATTGGTGACTTACCGCCTCATCAGGTAGACGATCCGACCCTGCGTCAGATCGTACGGTGAGAGCATCAGCCCCACCGTATCGCCTTCAAGGATTCGACGCGATTGATTGCGGATTTTTCCCGCGACATAGGCCAGCACCACGTGTCCCCCCTGCAACTCGACCCGAAACCGCAGGTTGCGCATCCGCTCGATGACCTTGCCCTCGACGCCAACCGCATCTTCTTTTGCCATCCTGCGTGTGCCTCATCGCGCACAACAAAAAGCCGCGAAGCATCTTGCAGCTCCACGGGTTGATATCCCACGTCTAGGCTCTGGTGAAAGCTGAAAAATACTTGCCTATGCTACCATAGAGACCCCGCGCAGTCAAACAGAATCTCCTCGCCGGACTTGTATACTTTACTCAGCAACAAGTTGGGGCTACTTCGGGTTCTTGACTTTCTTGCGCTTGGCAGGAGGCAAGGAGAGCAGCTTCTTGAGGACAGCGTCAGGCGAGAGCGGATAGAGCGAAAACCGTTCAGGTTTCTTAGTTGGCTTTCGCTTCCTCGGTGCGCCCATTGAT
>JACPXS010000111.1 GCA_016196415.1 Candidatus Omnitrophota bacterium | reverse complement strand
CGCGATCTGCGATGGGGCAAGCGATTGCGCCATTCTGAGATGGTGGACTCGGTATGGGAGGGGCTCACGGATCCCGTGTGCGGGCAGATCATGGGGCGGACGGCGGAGAATCTCGTCGAAGAGTTTTCAATCAGCCGCGTGGAGCAGGATCGATTTACGCTCCTGTCCCACCAACGGGCTTTTCGCGCCACCCGTGAGAGCCGCTTTAAAGAGGAACTGTGCTCCGTGCTGATTCCGAAACGCGCCATGGGGCGCGAGCTGCCTCCGGAGCCCTTCACCCAAGACGAAGGGATCAACCCGGCATTGAGCGAAGCCATGCTGAGCCAGTATCCCCCCGTGTTTAAAGAGCAGGGATCCGTGACCTCCGGCAACAGCTGTTTTAACGCGGATGGGGCGGCGATGGTGCTGCTGATGTCGGCCGAGAGGGCTCGGGCGCTTGGCTACACGCCGCTCGCGAAGATCCGTGCCTACGCGTTTGCCGGCGTGGAACCTGAACGGATGGGATTGGGGCCGACCCTCGCGGTGCCGCTTGCGTTGAAAAAGGCGGGACTCTCGTTGAAGGACATCCAGCTCCTCGAGCTGAACGAGGCTTTTGCGGCAACGTTCATCGCGTGCGAACGAGTCCTCGGGTTCAGTCGGGAAATCGCCAACGTCAACGGCGGCGCCATTGCGCTCGGCCATCCTGTTGGGGCGAGCGGAACCCGCATTGTCGTGACACTCCTCCATGAGATGCGGCGACGGAACCTTGCGTTGGGGGTGGCCACCGCCTGCGTGGGTGGTGGCCAGGGTGCCGCGATCATCTTTGAGAGAGCCTGATGTATATCTACAAGACTGCCGTCGTGGGAGCCGGTGCCATGGGGGCGGAAATCGCCCAGGCCATTAGCGCAAGCGGCGTGCCGGTGCTGCTCAAGGATGTTGATGAGGCCCGAGTGCGCAAGGGGCTTGAGGTGATCCGGAAGATCTACCAGCGCCGCGTGGATCGGGGCAAGATGACGCAGGATGAGCTTGAGAAAAAGCTGACCCTGATCGCGGGGGTGACCACCTACGACGGATTTCGCGATGTGGACCTCGTCATCGAGGCGGTTCCTGAACAGCTCGAACTGAAGCAGCAGATTGTTCGGGAGTTGGATCAGCTCCTTCCCGAATCCGCGATCGTGGCGTCCAACACCTCATCGCTGTCCATCTCAGCGCTTGGCGGCGTTACGAAGCGACCGCACAAGACCATCGGGATGCACTTCTTCTACCCGGCGCACATCATGAAGCTGGTGGAGATTATTCCAGGCCTTGAGACCTCCGAGGAAACCGTGGGGGATATCATCGCCTTTGCGGAGAGCCTGAGGAAGCTGCCGGTGCGGGTCAACGAATGCCCGGGATTTTTGGTGAACCGGATCCTCATGCCGTATTTAAATGAAGCGGCGTATTGTGCCCAGGAGGGCGCGGCAGAGGCCAGGCACATCGATGACGCCATGGTGGAATTCGGGTTTCCGATGGGTCCCTTTACGCTGGTTGACAACCTCGGGTTTGATATCTGCCGAGAAGTGGTCAATGTCCTGATGGACGCGTACGGCTCGCGGATGCAGCCTGCCACGATCTGGGAGCGCCTCTCCACCCTGAAACGGTACGGGGTGAAGGCGGGCGCTGGATTTTACCTCTATGGGGAGCGAACGGGGAAACCTGACTCAGAGCTGGATACGGTGCTTCAGGAGCTGCGCGGTCAGCAGAAGACGCGGACGGAGTTTTCTGCGAACCGCCTGGTCCTGCCAATGATCAACGAAGCCATTCGGTGTCTTGAAGAACATGTCTGTACCGCGGCTGATGTGGATTTGGCGGTCATCGCCGGTCTTGGATTTCCCCCGTCGAAAGGGGGCATCCTCCATTACGCCGATGAGATGTGGCTCCAGGTCGTGCTTGCCGAGCTTGAGCAATTTACGAAGCGCTACGGGGAGCGCTTCTGGCCCTCCCCGCTCCTCAAACGGAAGGTCGCCGCCGGCCACCTGGGCAAACAGGCGAACAAGGGGTTTTTCGAGTATGCGAGTTAGCCAGTGGGAGCGACGATGCCATTCACGTCTGGACAGTATGTGAAAGTCGCCGTCGAGGATCGCGTGGCGATCGTGACGATTGACCACCGGCCGGTGAATGCGCTCGATCGTCAGACGCTGCGCGAGCTAAAACAGGCGGTGGAGGCGATTCAGGAGGATGTTTCCGTCAAAGTCGTCATCATGACAGGCGGCGGATCGCTGGCGTTCGTGGCGGGTGCGGATATTAAGGACGTGAGCCAGATTGCCTCCATTCAAGAAGCGCGGGAGATGACCGCATTGGGTCAGGGGGTCTTTCTGATGATCCAGCGGCTGAGCAAGCCGGTCATCGCGGCCATTAATGGGGTGTGTTTGGGCGGTGGGCTGGAGCTCGCGATGGCGTGCCACCTTCGGATTAGCGGCGATCGCGTCCGGTTCGGACAGCCTGAGATCAACTTAGGCATTATCCCGGGCTGGGGGGGTACGCAGCGGCTTCCTCGACTGATTGGCAAGGCCAAGGCCACGGAGTGGATTCTCGCGGGTGATATGGTGATGGCGCAGGAAGCGCTGCGGCTGGGACTGGTGAATCAGGTGGTGCCGCAAGATCAGGTCTTGAAAGCGGCGAAAGATCTTGCAAGAAAGCTCGCCTCGAAAGGGGCCGTCGCCATCACGCAGGCCTTGCGGGCCATCGAAGAGGGCTTGAACCATTCCTTGGAGGAGGGGCTGGCCAAAGAAGCGGAGGCGTTTGGGATTGTGGCAGCCACCGAGGACAGCAAGGAGGGGGTTCGGGCGTTTCTGGAAAAACGCCAGCCGCAATTCAAGGATCGATGAACGATCCGACAGGATCTCAGGGTGGGTGGCATCGCTCGCCCGGGGCACCCTGAATCCTCCACCTACAGCTATGAGCCCCTTGGAACCTCATCGCCATGCGGGCGGTTTTCTTTGAAACAGCGCCATGGGAGCGCCGATTTTTAACGCGCTCCCTTGCGCTCAAACGAGTCCCCGTTCGCTTCATCTCGGATCCGCTGACCGAAGACACCCGTCGGCTCTCGGCCGGGGCAGAAATCCTCTCCCCCTTCATCTACTCCACACTGACCGCCAAGGTCTTGCGTCGGCTTCCGCGCTTGCGCTTCATTGCCACGCGCTCCACCGGCTTCGAGCACATTGACCTAGCCAGTTGCCGGAAGCGGTACGTCGCGGTTTCCAACGTGCCCTGCTATGGCGAGAACACCGTTGCTGAGCACACCGTTGCACTGATCCTCGCCCTCTCACGAAATATCCATAAGGCCTACGTCAAAACGATCAAAGGAGATTTCTCGCTCGAAGGGCTGCAGGGCTTCGATCTTAAAGCGAAGACCATCGGCGTCATCGGAGCGGGCCATATTGGCATGCACGTGATCAAGATGGCCAAGGGCTTCGGGATGGAGGTGCTCGTCCATGATGTGCACAAGAACGTGTTTCTCAGCGAGGTGCTCGATTTTCGCTATGTGACGCTTGAGACGTTGCTGCGCCACTCGGATATCGTCAGCCTCCACGTCCCCTACACGCCTCAGACGCACCATCTCATGAACCGCGCGACGTTCCGTCTCATGAAGCGCGGGGCGCTGGTGATCAATACCGCGCGCGGCGGACTCATCGATACCGATGCGCTCGTGTGGGCGCTTGACGAAGGGCTCGTCGGTGGCGCGGGGCTTGACGTGCTCGAGGGCGAGGAGTTGGTCAAGGAGGAGCGCCAGCTGCTCTCCAAAGACTTCTCGAAAGAGAAATTGGCCACGGCGCTGCGCAATCATATCCTCTTGCATCGGGAGAACGTGGTCATTACCCCGCACATCGCGTTTGATAGCCGGGAAGCGCTGCAGCGCATCCTCGAGACGACCGTCAACAACATCACAGGCTTCCTGAGTGGGACCCCAATCAACCTGGTTTCGCAAGGGCCTGCGAGGAGACGCGGGGTGCGATAAGACGATGACGTCTCACCAACCGGATCCCCAGGCGCTGCTGGGCGAGGGATCGCCTGAAGCCTTGGAAGTCACCGAGGCGGCTCGCGAGGCCGAGTGGCGCTACCCGAGCTTCATCGCCGAACTGTTCATGGGATGGTTTCGGACCGAGCTCATTTTTCCGTATCCCGAGCAACGTGAAGAAGACCGTCGAGTCGGGGATGAGTTCATTGCCCGGCTGGAGCCGTTTCTCAAAACGCACGTGGATCCTGACGAAATCGACCGGACAGGCGAGATGCCCACCCAGGTTCTTGAGGGGTTCGCGCGGTTAGGCTGCTTCGGGATGAAGATTCTGAAAGCGTACGGCGGACTCGAGCTCTCCCAGACCAATTACAATCGTGTCATTGCGTTGCTGGGCAGCTACTGCGGGTCGACCACGGTGTGGCTGAGCGCCCACCAAAGCATCGGGGCTCCGCAGCCGCTCATGCTGTTCGGGACCGAAGCGCAGAAGCAGCGGTACCTCCCCCGCCTCGCCCGAGGAGTGGTTTCAGCGTTCGCGTTGACTGAACCCGGCGTGGGGTCTGATCCGGCCAATATGCTGACCACGGCAACCCCGATCGAGAACGGCCAGGCCTATGTGCTCAATGGCGAAAAGTTATGGTGCACCAACGGTCCGGTTGCGGAGGTCATCGTGGTCATGGCTCGGACGCCTTCAGTGATGGCTGGGGGGAAGGAACGCAAGCAGATCACCGCGTTCATCGTCGAGCGTTCCATGCCCGGGTTTGAAGTCGTTCACCGCTGCGAGTTCATGGGCCTGAAGGGGATTCAGAACGGCGTGCTTCGATTGACCAACGTACGGGTGCCAGCTTCGAATATCTTGTGGGGACCTGGGCTGGGGTTGAAGCTGGCATTGATGACGTTGAACGCGGGCCGTATCGCAATCCCCGCGGCGTGCGTCGGGACCGCAAAGCGGTGTCTTCAAATCGTCCGAGCGTGGGCCAAAGAGCGCAAGCAATGGGGTGGACCCATCGGCAAGCATGAAGCGATTGCCACGAAGATCGGTGAGATGGCTGCAACGACCTTTGCGATGGATGCCATGGTTTGGCTCGCCTCCGCGCTGGTGGATCGCAAGTCGACGGATATTCGGCTCGAGGCCGCGCTCGCGAAGCTTTTCTGCTCTGAGGCCTGTTGGCGCATCATCGACGACACGGTGCAGATTCGGGGGGGGAGGGGGTATGAGACGGCTGGGTCGCTTCGCGCCCGTGGGGAGCCACCGATTCCGGTTGAACGCATCATGCGGGATAGCCGCATCAACCTGATCATCGAAGGGACCAGTCAAATCATGCGGCTCTTTATTGCGCGGGAGGCGCTTGATGCGCATATGCGGGTTGTGAGCCAGCTCCTCGATCCGCGCCAGCCCGCCATGAAGAAAATTGCCGCCGCGATATCCGCACTCGGTTTCTACGTGCTCTGGTATCCTCAGCAATGGCTGTCGTGGAATTGGTGGCCGCGCTATGCGCAGAGAGGTCGGCTTGCCGGCCACCTCCGGTTTATCGAGCACACAAGCCACCGCTTAGCCAGAACGCTCTTCCACGGCGCCGCGCGATATCAGACCAGGTTGGCGTACCGGCAGCAACTGCTCGGGCGGTTGGTCGATGTGGGGGCAGAGCTCTTCGCCATGGCCGCGGTGTGCGGCAAGGCCGAGGCGATGGTGCGATGGCAGCCCTCTGAACAAAGTCCTGTGGAGCTGGCCGACCTCTTCTGTCGATTGGCCCGCCGGAGAGTGAGTCGAGCGTTTGAGACCTTGCGCAATAACGACGACCGCTCTTCGTATGACCTCGCCCAGGGAGTTCTGAACGGGCGTTTTGAGTGGCTCGAAGAAGGCATCGTGTAGCTCCTCACAGCGCCTCATGAACAGACAACTTGGCGCGACGGTTCCTGGGGGAGCGGTAGGGGATTGGCCCGCAACCAGAGCCCAGAACCCCGAGCCAACGTCATTTCGTGAGAGACGTTGCCAGATGAGAGGGGTTGGGTCAGCGACCTCCCCGCATCAGCCGTCCGTCGCTTGGACCGTTCTGTGAGGGGGGGAGCGCTGCGTATGCGCGAAACGATTCCTGCACTGTTTGCTCGTCAAGCCGCTGCCCTGGGGCGCAAGCCGCTTTTCTTGGTGAAGCGGGGTGAGGCGCTTCGGCCCATCACGTGGCAGCAAGCCCGCGAGGAGGTCCTTGACCTCAGTACCTTCCTTCTTGCCCAGCAAGTCAATTCTGGCGACCGGGTTCTGCTCCTCTCGGAAAACCGGCCGGAATGGGGTATTGCCGATCTCGCCATTCAATCCGTCGGGGCGTGGACCGTCCCGATCTATCCGAGCCTCACGGAAGAAGACCTCCGCATCATCTGTCAGGATTGCCAGCCGATTCTCTGTGTGGCGTCTACCTCGGATCAAGCGCAGAAACTCGTGGAGATTAGCCGACGCCTGGCATCGATCCGGTTGATCGTGGTCATGGAGTTACACCAACAGCATCCCGCGTTGGTCGTGAAGTGGTCGGAAGCGCTCGCGAGGGGGAGGGACCAACGACCGAAGTTGGGCGATCTCCTTGACCATCGGCATCGTCACATTCGTCCTGATGATACGGCAACACTGATCTATACGTCTGGGACCACTGGAGAACCCAAGGGTGTCATGCTCTCCCATCAGAATTTTCTATCCAATGTTGAGGCCTGCTTGAACGCGGTGCCGGTGACGGCCCGCGATGTCCACTTATCGTTTTTGCCGCTGTCTCATGTCTTTGAGCGAATGGCGGGATGGTATCTCATGCTGGCCGTTGGCGCCCGTATCGCGTGCGCGGAAAGCATGGACGCGGTGGCCCACGATATGCTTGAGGTTCGTCCAACGGTGATGCTCGCCGTACCCAGGTTTTTTGAAAAACTGTATTCGCGCATTCAAGAAGGGCTACGGCAAGCACCTCCGTTGAAGCGCTGGATTGCTGAATGGGCCTTCCGCGTGGGGCAAGACGTGACCGTGCGGCGGACCTCGGGTCGCGCGATTTCCCTGAAGCTGTTCTGCCAGCGGGCGATCGCCGAGTCACTCGTGTTCAAAACGCTCAAGGCCCGTCTTGGAGGACGGCTCAGATTTTTCATCTCAGGCGGGGCGCCTCTCGCCAAAGAGCTTGGCGAGTTTTTCTATAGCGCGGGCATCATCATTCTTGAAGGCTACGGATTGACGGAAACCTCGCCGGTCATCACCGTGAACCGGCTGCCGGTCCCGCGATTCGGCAGCGTCGGGCAAGCGATCCCCGGTGTCGAGGTGCAGATCGCTGATGACGGGGAAATCCTCACGCGGGGCCCCCACGTGATGCAGGGCTACTACCGGAAGCCGGAGGCCACGGCGACGGCGATCATTGACGGATGGTTTCATACCGGGGATATCGGCCATCTCGATCGCGACGGCCACCTGGTCATTACCGATCGGAAGAAAGATCTCATCAAGACGGCCGGGGGGAAATTCGTCGCTCCCCAGAGACTTGAAAATCTCTTCGCGGCCGATCCCTACATCAATCAGGCCTTCGTGTATGGGGATAAGCAGCCCTACTGCGTCGCGTTGATCGTCCCGAACTTAGACCAGCTCCGCCGCTACGCCCAAGAACAGGAAATCCCAGGTCGGTCGCTCCCCGATCTGATCCACAACCAGCGGGTGATCGATTTCTATTGGAGCCGGGTCCAAACCAAGCAGCAACGCCTGGCCAATTTTGAACAAGTGAAGAAAATCGCACTCCTCGCCCAGGAATTTTCTCAGGCAACCGGGGAACTCACACCGACCCTGAAGGCCAAGCGGAACGTCATTGCCCAGCACCATCAGGTTCTGCTGCAGCATCTCTACCAAACGCCGAGCTGATGAGCGAGGTGTCCTGCCAGGAAGGCACGTGGATCGAGCCCTCCTCCAAACGGTCCTATCACTACCGATGGTGGCGCGGTCTCTCCGCACAGAAGCTCGTCGTGATCCTGCATGGTTTTGGCGAACACAGCGGTCGCTACCACTCCTTTGCGTGCGCATTGGCAGAAGAAGGCATGAACGTTGCCGCCCCCGACTGGTGGGCGCATGGCCTCTCGGGCGGGAAGCGAGGAGATCTCGGTGAGGTTGTGGAAGATGTCCGACGCATCTGGAGGATGATCGATGAGGTCTTCTTGCCGAAGTCCGGCCAAGGACTCTACGTCCTGTTTGGGCACAGTTTCGGCGGCTTAGGTGCGATTCTCCTGGCGTTGAACCATCCGCTGAAGCTTCAGCGACTGATCGTTCAGTCACCGCTCCTTGAGGTGGGTTTTCCTCTTCCACAGTGGAAAGCGGCCATGGCGGCGCTGCTGTTCCGTTGCTGGCCGACTGTTTCGTTGTCCATGCAGTTAGATGCGTCGGCCTTAAGCCATGATCCACGCGTCGTTGAGGCGTATCGGACGGATCCGCTGGTGCACGGGTTCATGAGTGCGAGAACGTACCGGGCGATCCTTCAGGCGAGAAACGATGTGCTGAAACGGACAGCGCCGCTGGCCGTTCCGACCCTTCTGCTCTGCGGGTTAGCCGATCGCATCATCTCAGTTGAGGTTGCCCAACGGTGGTTTGATCAGCTCGCATGCAAAAAACGCCGAGTCATTTTTCCGGATGCTGCCCACGAATTGCACCACGAGCCAATTCGGACCGACGTGATTCGTCTCGTTCGCGAATGGGTCACGATGGACGAGGTCCCTTCGGAAGGGGCACGGTGTTGAGCGCGCGAATTCCTTCCGAGGAGGACCGGAGACCGTCGTTCTCAAGCAGCCCTCCGCGAACCCGACTCAGTCCTCGCCGACTGCCAACGGGGAGGTGCCATGCGCGTCTGGTTCCCCTGTGGATCATCACCTGCGCGCTGCTCATGCCGATGACATGCGAATCCGCAGAGAGTCGGCCTGGGGATGAGCAGGCGACCTCCGACTGGCCTATCGTGATCTCGCGTCTTCAGCAACAGCTTCTTGAGCGTCCTGGGCACGCGCTGACGCGTCAACAGCTCGCGACAGCCTACAATAACTACGGCGTCAGCCTAAGTCATGAAGGTCAGTGGGACTCGGCCGTCCAACAACTGCAGGAGGCCTTACGGCTTGACGATACCAACCGGCAGTTTCAGGAGAATCTGAGTAACGTCTACCTGAACCAAGCGTATCAAGCCTTTCAGCACCAACGGCTTGACGAAGCATTTGATACGGTGAAGAAGGTCCTTGCCCTCAAACCCAACCACGCGCAGGCGTATGCGCT
>JACPXS010000110.1 GCA_016196415.1 Candidatus Omnitrophota bacterium | reverse complement strand
GACATGGACATTGAACGTCTGCTCATCTTGCCTGACCGCTCGGTCCGGCAGGTGATTGCATGCATTGACCGCAACGGCCAGGGCATCGCCCTGGTCGTCGATCACGACACGCGGCTGCTCGCCACCGTGACCGATGGGGATCTGCGTCGGGCCATTCTGGCTGACCTCGACTTGGACGCCCCCCTCCGCGTGCTGCTGGAACGTCGGCCTCCTCCGCGCCATCCCACGCCCCTGACGGCTCCCGTGGGGACGCCCCAAGCGCAGTTGCTGCGGATGATGACCGAACACCAACTGCGCCACATCCCCCTGGTGGATGAGGCAGGGCGGGTGGTTGATGTCGTGCTGCTGAGTCAGTTCGCCAGCGAGGTGGACTTGCCGGTCCAGGCCGTCGTCATGGCCGGCGGCTCTGGCGATCGTCTGCGCCCGCTGACCAACGAGCTGCCCAAGGCCATGCTGCCCATCGGAGAGCGACCACTCCTGGAGCACATCCTGAGGCAGCTTCGCCAGACCGGGATTCGAGAAGTCTTCCTGAGCACGCATTACAAGGCCGAGGTGATCGCCAACCACTTTGGGGACGGCCGCAACTTCGGCGTCACGCTGCGCTACCTCAAGGAAGATCATCCGCTGGGGACGGCGGGCGCCCTCGGCCTGTTGGAGGCGTCGGACACGCCGCTGCTCGTCATCAACGGCGATATCCTCACCCGAGTGGATTTTCGGGCCATGTGGGAGTTTCATCAGGAGCACCAGGCGGACATGACGGTCGCCGTCCGACAAGAGGAGGTGCGCCTGCCGTACGGCGTGGTGGAGACCAACGGCATGAGGGTGACGGGGATCACGGAAAAGCCCGTGGTCCGGCATTTCATCAACGCGGGCATCTACCTCTTGGATCCGAAGGTCTGTCGGATGATTCCCCGCGGCCAGCCCTCCCACATGACCGATCTCATCGGCCGGCTCGTCGCCCAGGGCTATCAGGTGATCAGCTTCCCCATCCGGGAGTATTGGCAGGACATCGGGCGGCCTGAGCAGTACCACAAGGCCATGACCGATGTCGAGCAGCACGCCGTATGAGCGCGATGGAGTGGTCGCATCAGACTGTCCTTGTGACTGGAGCGGGGGGGTTCATCGGCAGCCACCTGACGGAGCGGCTGGTGGCCTTGGGCGCCAGGGCCCGGGCGCTTGTGCGCTACACCTCCTCGGGGACCTGGGGCTGGCTGGATCGGTCACCGGTCAAAGAGGACATTCAGGTGCTGGTCGGCGACGTCCGGGACGCCGACGGGCTGCGTGACGCGATGCGTGGCGTCGAGGTCGTCTTCCATCTGGCGGCATTGATCGGGATTCCGTACTCCTACCACACGCCGCTGGCCTATGTGCGCACGAACGTCGAGGGGACGCTGAACGTGCTCCAGGCCGCGCAGGACGCCGGGGTGAAGCTCGTCGTGCACACCTCCACGAGCGAGGTCTATGGCACGGCTCGCTACAGCCCCATTGATGAAGCGCACCCGCTACAGGCGCAGTCACCCTACGCGGCCAGCAAGATCGCCGCCGAGAAGTTAGCCGAGGCGTTTTCCTGTTCCTATGGGATGCCGGTGGTCGTGCTCAGGCCGTTTAACACCTTTGGTCCGCGCCAATCCGCTCGGGCGATTGTGCCGACCATCATCACCCAGTGCCTGACGGGCGAGACCGTCCGGCTGGGCAACACCGCTTCGACGCGCGATCTCAACTACGTGGGGGACGTCGTGGAGGGCTTCATCCGCGCGGCTGCCACCCCCCAGGCGATCGGGCGCACGGTGAACCTTGGCTCGGGCCGCCAGATCACGATCGAGAACTTGGCCCAGATGATTGCCAAGCTCCTTGACAGACCGCTGGCGATTCACCAGGACGCCCAGCGGCTGCGACCTGCTTCCAGCGAGGTGGAGCGGTTGGTCGCCGACCCCACCGTGGCACGAACCGTGCTTGGGTGGGAGCCCTCGACCTCCTTGGAAGACGGATTAACCCACACGATTGAGTGGATCAAGGACCATCTGGATGGGTATCGCCCCCACGCCTATCATATCTGACACCTCGGCGAGAGGGCAGGAGGACGGCCCCATTCCGCTGACCGCCCCGACCCTCCACGAGCAGGAATGGCGCTATCTCAAGGAGTGCCTGGAGACCGGCTGGGTCTCCTCCGTCGGCCCGTTTGTGGATCGCTTTGAGCAGATGGTGGCCGGACGGCTTGGGGCGGCCTATGGCGTGGCGACGGTCAATGGCACCGCGGCGCTCCACATCGCCCTCTTGGTGGCGGGCGTGCAGCCGGACGAGATCGTCCTGGTGTCCTCGTTGAGTTTTATCGCCCCGGCCAACGCCATCCGCTACGTGGGCGCCTGGCCCCTGTTTATCGATGCGGAACGCCGGTACTGGCAGATGGATCCCCAGCGCGCGCAGGACGTGCTGGAGCGGGCGTGCCGCTGGCGTCGGGGCGCACTCTACCACACACGCACCGGTCGGCGCGTCCGGGCGATCCTGCCGGTCCATCTCCTGGGCCATCCGTGTGACATGGAGCCGCTGCTGGCGCAAGCCCGCAAGTATGGGCTCGTGGTGATTGAAGACGCGGCGGAAAGTCTGGGGGCCCGCTACCAGGACCAGATGGTGGGCCATCTCGGCGATCTTGGCTGTCTGAGCTTCAACGGCAACAAAACCGTGACCGCCGGCGGCGGCGGGATGATCCTCACCGACCAGGCGGCATGGGCCGAGCGCGCGCGCTACCTCACGACCCAGGCCAAGGACGACCCGATTGAGTCGAGTCATCACGAGGTGGGGTATAACTACCGCCTGAGCAACCTGCACGCCGCGCTGGGGTGCGCGCAGGTCGAGCGGTTGGACGAATCCCTTGCGGCGAAACGGCAGATCGCCCGCCGCTATGCGCAAGCATTGGCCTCGACGCCTGGCCTGACAGTGCCCTCCGAGGCGCCGTGGGCCTTCAGCGCGTGGTGGATGACGACGGTGCTCGTGAACGAGGCGGTCTCTGGGATGGACAGCCGCGCGTTGCACCGGCGCCTCCAGACGCTCGGGATTGAGACCCGACCGTTGTGGCAGCCGCTGCATCGCTCGCCCGCGCATCGGAGGGGCGTGAGCATGGACTGCCCCGTTGCAGAGGATCTGGCGCGCAAAGCCCTGTGCCTGCCCTCTTCCGTTGGTCTGACCGACAGCCAGCAGGCGCGGGTGATTGAGGCGCTTCAGCGCATGAGGCCATGAGCATGGGCGATCCAGCGACCGATCACACCGTCTACGTGGTCCACTGCACGGATGCCGAAGGGCCGATGTGTGAGACGCTCGAAGCCACGTTCCAGCGTCTGAGGGACATTTTCGATCTGCGGCTGCCTCCCTCGCGTCAGACCCTCGTGAAGCTGCAACGAGGGGAGCTTGATCTGGGAGGGCTCGAGGACGAGGTCGCGCGGGTCGTCGCCCCAGACCTTTTGGCCTACCATGAGACGTGGGACGACATCAACGCGATGCTTGAGCGCATCACGGCCGACGAGTTCCGCCGGTCGTTTCCGGACAGTGACGGGCAGGGGTGGGTCTATAACTGGTTCTGCGTTGATCACGTCGGCTATACCGTGAACCCTCGTCGGAAGGCCTGTGGGTACCATACCATCTTCGATCGCTACCGAGCGTGGCTGGAGGAGACGGGTGGGCCGGATGGTCTGCACTTCCACTTTCACCCTTCGCATCCCTCGGGAGCGGCCCACCGCTGCGCCACCTTCTCCTTCCACGATCTCAAGCTCTATCAGGTGCTGGCTCGGCGCATCATTGATCGGCACTGGTTTCCTTCCGTCTATCGAGCGGGATTTCAGACCGAGCGGCCCGACAGTCACTGGTGGCTGGAGCAGTGGATTCCGTTCGACCTCTCGAACATGGCCTCACGAGACATGCCCCAGGCCCAGTTGGACTTTGGGGCTGGCGTGTCGGGGGACTGGCGGCGGGCACCCGATGACTGGAGCCTCTACCACCCCGACCATGACGATTACCAGGTGCCCGGCCGCTGTCGTCGTGTGATCGCCCGATCGCTGAATCTCGGGAGCAGGATCGGCGTGCTTGATGAGACCGAGATGCGAAAGGCCTTTGAGCGGGCACGCCGCCATGGCGCGACGCTGTTGTCGTTCTCGGATCACGACTTTCGGGACATCGGCAAGAACGTGCTGACGTTTCAGGCGATGTTCACACGCGTCGTCCCTGACTACCCCGACGTGCGCTTCCGGTACACCGAGGCGAGGGAGGCGTTCAATCGGGTGCTGTTCGGCGAGTTCCGCAAGCCCCAGGACCCTCTGCTGAGCGTCCGCGTGGAGTCCTCGTACCAGGGCTCAAGCAGGAAACGCCTGGTGGTCGAATCGTCGCAGCCGACCTTTGGCCCACAACCCTTCCTCGCGATCCGGACACGCGTGGGTCAGTACCATCACGACAACCTGGATGTGCAAGTCCCGTTTCGGAAGTGGACCTACCTCTTTCATGACGATTCGTTCCAGTGGGAGGAGATCGACCGTCTTGGGGTGGCGACGAATGACCAGCAAGGGTTTCCCCATGTGGTGCATCTCAGCAATGGAGCCGTGGAGGCCGTCGCCGTGGCTGAGATGGTGGGGCAGCAAGCGCCATGAGGCACGTCTACTTCATTGAGCGCATGACCGTGCTGACGTGGAGCCTCTCCATGCTCCCCCATCTTGTCTGGAGGCGCCTCAGCGGCGGGCACCGGGGCGGGCGCTGTGAGATCATCGATGGGTCCTGGGCGGCGCTCGCGGTTGCCCGCGCGTCAGCCTGGCTGGCGGGACTGACAGTCCAGCGGTGTCAGTTTCGCCTGGCAGACGCGCGCGATGAGCAGGGTCTGCTCATCCGACTCAAGCTGGCCTATCAGGATTTGGCCGACGTGCAGCATGAGGTGATGAGCGACCCGCTGTTCCGCCAGATCGTGGACGGGAAGGGACAGGAACACCGCCATGTGGCCATGTATCTGGCCAAGAGCATCGCCAACATGTATCCCCTCGATTCCCGGACGATGTGGCGAGCGCTGTTGTTGGTGCACATCTGCCGCTGGAAGGTGCGCACCGAGCCGCGCAACGACGGGCTCGTCCCGATCCTGCTGCTGGAGCGCCGCCCGTGGCGTGGGGCGATTCAGCGGCATGCCCGGCGCTATGGGGTCGAGGTGGTCATGGTCACGCCGGCCCCATGTGGGAATCTGCGCCTGGTGATGCGGCAGATCGCCGGCGCCAAGATGTTTGAGATGTTGCGGATGTTACGGTCTCGCCTGAGCCGCGTGCGCGTTGCCAAACCGGTTGTGCCGAGCCCACAGAGCCGTCTTCCGCGAGTGGCGGTGGAGCATTCCGGCTATTTCAACGTGAAGCATCCGGAGCAGTATTCGGACCTGTTCTTCTGGCAGCAATCCTCCATCGCCGGGCAGCAGGTTTTGCTGGTCTGCGGATCGCCCCACAGCCCGCTCACAGACACGCAGGGGGCCCAACTGGCCCACCATGGCATCGCCGCCGTCGCCCTCACGCCCCGCGCGACGCCGCCCGCTGTTCCCCTCTTCACGCATTGGCCTCGGCTGCGGCGCTCCCGGTTGGACAGGGCCCTCCTCATCTCTGCGCCTCGGCGCGTCGACGCCAAGTGGCTGAGGGAGCAGCTCGCCGACTACGAGGTGCGGCGCGACTACTGGGCTGCCCTGTTTGCGGCCTGCGGGGCCAAGATCTTCCTGTCGTTTGAAAAGTCTGATCGAGCCACCTGCGCGATCGCCGATGCCCTGCAACGCGTCGGTGGCATCAGCGCGGTGTATCAGCGCTCCTACGAGGCCAACCCGTCGGCAGAGACGGCCGTCAGTGCCGACGTCGCCTTTGGGTTCTCCACGATGAGCGCAGCGATCGAGCGACAATCCGGCTCCCAGGTTCGGTACTACATTACGAGCGGCTATCTCGGGGATCATCGGTTCGCGTTGCTCCGTCAGCAAGCCGCACAGGTGAGACAGGCGCTCCAGCGGCATGGCGCCACGAGGACCCTGGCGTTCTTTGACGAGAATTCGCTCGACGATGCGCGCTGGCAAACCGGGCATGAGTTCATGCAGCAGAATTACGCCTTCCTCCTTGAGCGGCTGCTGGCTGAACCGTGGCTGGGGCTGGTCGTGAAGCCCAAGGCGCCCTACAACCTCCGCCGGCGGTTAGGTCCGGTGGCGCCGTTGCTCAAGCAGGCCGAAGCGACCGGCCGGTGTTACCTCTATGAGAGCGGCTGTCCTGAGGGGTTGTATCCGCCTGCGGCCGCGTCACTCGCCGCGGATGTGGCGATCCACGGCCATCTCTGGGCGGCCACCGCGGGAGTCGAGTCGGCGCTGGCCGGCGTGCCAACCCTCTTGGTGGATCGTGAGGGCTGGCACGTCAGCCCCTTCTATCGGCTGGGCGTTGGACGCGTGGTCTTCAGCGAGTGGCCGGCCTTATGGCAGACCTGTGTGGAGCACTGGAGCCATGCGGAGGGCGTCCCGGGCTTCGGGGATTGGTCGCTCATCCTGGATGAGTTGGATCCGTTTCGCGACGGTCAAGCCGCCAGGCGGATGGGGACCTACCTCCAGGGGATGCTGGAAGGGTTCACGGCCGGCCTGGACCGAGAGACGATCATGGCCGATGCCGCGCAGCGCTACGGGGCCAGATGGGGAAGGGACAAGGTCACGCAGATCACCGGGGATGGCCGCGCGGTCGTCTGGGGTGATCAGCGCATGGTGATGGTGGGAACATGAAGGCCTCGTGGCGAACCGTGGCCTGGTATTTCCTCAAGCCGTATCCCTGGTTCTTCATCGGGATCGTCGTGATGACGATGCTCACCTCGCTCTTGGAGGGTCTCAACGTGGCGGCGTTCTTTCCCGTGTTTCAGTCATTGCTCGGTGGCGGCGAGGTGGCCAGGGAAGGGGTGTTGAGGGCGATCGTCGCCGCCTCCGCACGCCTGCCATTTCGTGACCCGGTGATGTCGGCGGCGGCCTTGCTGGTCAGCGTCACCGGCCTCAAGTGCGTCTTCACGGTGCTCCGAGAGGGGGCGCTAAGTCGCCACCCGCTCAGTCTCCACGAGATGCTGCCCAACGCCGCGAATGAGCCGCGCGCCGACTGTTGCTCGCGGCGCGGCGGCTCCATTCGCAGGTTAGCCTTGAACCCTGAGCCGGTCTTTCCAATAACCAGGTCGCCGATGCGCGTGTGCAACCGCTACGATGACGACTCGGGTCGGCTCGATGCGATACACGAGGAAGTACGGAAACCTACGGAGCAGGAACCGCCGTGTGCCATGGTCGTATGGCGGCCAGGCCTGAGGAGCCTGCTCGACTGCCGCAGCAGCTACGTCAAGTTCGTTGGTGAACGCCGCGGCCGTCGTCGGACTGCGCTCGGCATACCACCGCGTAGCTTCTTCGGCCTCTTCGAGCGCCTCCTGGAGGTACTCAAGATTTCGAGTCACGGCGGGCCGCGGCGAGAATCCGGCGGCGGGCTTCCGCCCCGGGAACCGTGGTCGCTAGGCCCGCGTCGAGCCGCTCGAGCCGTCGATGGATCTCCACTGACCACGCCGCCTCGGCATCATCGTCAACCTCGGGATCGAGGCTTTGAATCAGCTCCCCGGCAAGGGCGGCGCGTTCTTCAGGCGGAAGCTGGAGCGCCTCGGCAAGCAACTGCTCGGGATCCATGACCAATAAGATAGCACAGACAGCTCGGGTCTGCTTTTTGGCTAACGGCCCGGATAACCGGCTGGGGAAAAAGCGCAGCGGTTTTCCCAGGGATCTTTCCTCGGTTTTGTAGACACAACCTGTTCTGCGTGCCTCGTGCTTCATGAGCGATTCGGGTGGGTCGCAACGGCTGGACGTCGGGCAGCTCGGTCATGCTCCACACCTCCACGCTAGAGACGTAGTTCAGCGTCACCGCCGCCAGCTCGAAGCCAATGATACAGCGCTGAGCCTTCCAGAGACTGATCGACTTTCCCACGAAACACCATCGAAAGCGTTAGGTAGAAGTGTCTACCTTTTCGAGGGAGGTTCTCGGGCTGCTCGACTGCGAAGTTATGGCGCCCTTGGATTTCAAGCACTGGGCGCCTCCTCAAGTCTCATCAGTACGCCGTCCAAGGTCGTCGCGCTGCGAGCCGTCCACACACCACCGACTTGTCTACCGATGGCAGATGACACCGCTCCCCAGCCACCTCCCCGTCGCTTCTTGTCGAGGCGGCCACGGGAATCCTCCACGTCTCGCTTCCAGGCGAGGATGGTCGCATCGTCGAAGCGCTGGAAGCGCGCGACGTGCGTGTCTTTCGGCTGTCCCGATGAGGCCAGCCCGTTGACGTGGAACACCACACCTGGAGTCCAACGCTGGCCCGGCTCCTTGGCAGGTGTCGGAAGAGCCTGCGCGGCAGCTGTAGCCTGCGCGACGCGTGCTATTGGCACCAGCGCGCAGGGTGTTCCGAGGAGTCGTCCGAGG
>JACPXS010000098.1 GCA_016196415.1 Candidatus Omnitrophota bacterium | reverse complement strand
ATGGCCCCCAGCGCCTCCTGGATTTCCTGAATCTGCGCCTCCAGTTCCGGATCGGCTGGAACCGGTATGGCTTCAAGCCACGGCTCTTTCAGTTCGAACTCGTTGTGGGCGGATTCGTTGGCAGGCGTGGGCTTCTGGGAAGACGGCTCATCGGCGCGCAGCAGGCTCCCGTTGAACAACAGCCCCACTCCTCCCAGGAGCCCGATCAGCCCTTGCGCATGTCGCATGGAGAACGTCCTCCTCAGCCCCTGTTAACTCTCATCGTTGCATAGGGTTTCTTAAAAAACACGATAATAACATAAAATACTCTCTATCGGTTTGTCAAGCGCGTTTTGGCAAGTAACTCTCTATCGAACTGACGTCGGCTTAGGGTTCAAGGGATCATCGCAGTCCCATGAAGACTCGGCATAGCATTGCGGAGAGGACCCCGAGGTAGGTGCCCACGGCGTTCCCCGCGATGGCCAGCACGAGCCCAATGGGAACGAGGGATTGGCCGTAGACCGAGCCCACCAACGGAGCGGAGACCACCCCGCCGATATTGGCTTGGCTGGCCGTCGCCAGCACTCCGAGCGGGATACGAAACGCGCGCCCCGCCCCCAGCAATACCACGCCGTGCAGGAGGACCGCGCCGGCGCCCACGATCAACCAGGCCGGGGCCGAGCGCAGCGCCGCCAGATTGGCTTGCGCTCCCGTGGCGGCGAGCACAACGTACAGGCAGGGGGACCCGATCCGCTCGCCGTGCGCTGCGAGGCGGCGGATTCGAGGAACGAACGACAGGCCGATTGACGCGGTGGTCACCAATAAGACGACCCAACCGGTCGCTGAGTTCGCGATGATGGTGGTGGGCAATCGAACGGAGAGCAGGCGCGCAGCTTCTGTCAGGCCCAACGCGAGGACGCCAGCCGTGACCAGCATGGCCCAGGAGACGCTGCGTGAGCTTGCGTTGGAGTTGCTATCGAAGCGGCGCTCGATCATCGGGGCGGCTCTCAGCCACCGATTCACCGGGGCTTGAGCCCCTGAGGCCGCAACCAGCAGTGCCATCCAGCTATAGGCGACCATCGCGTCCACCAGGATGAGCGGAGCGAAGATGCGCTCCGGCGTGGCCAGGATTGTGCGCAGCGCCAACAGGTTCATCGTTCCTCCGGTCCACGTCCCCGCCAAGGTGCCCGCGCCTTTCCAGGCTTCGGGTGGCAATACATGCTGCAGAGCCCACACGCCAAGCGAAGTCCCCGCGACGATCCCCGCGGCTCCGATGATCGCCGCCCCTAATGCTTGGCCGCCTGCCCGGATCACGGCAGGGAGATCCGCGCTCAACAGCAGCAAGGCTAACGCGACGGGAAGCCACTGATCGGTGAGCAGGCGATACCCCGGATGGATTCGTGGAAGCCAGCCACAGGCGACCGCGATGGCCGGTAGCACGTAGCACCACAACGGAGCCGGCAGCCAGCGAAAGAGGCCTTGGCAGGCGGCTCGGCGACTAGCGATGAGGATCGCCGCCACCAGGCCCACCAGCCGCGTAATCACCCCCCACGCCGGCATCAGCGGTTGTCGCCCATTCGGGTCGGGTCGCGCATCAGATCATCTCATCCGTGACGCTGCGGTGGCGCGAGTTCAGCCTGGCGCCGTCGATTGCGGCAAGTACGCGCCAAAGAAGACGGTTTGTCCCTCGATGACGGCCCCGGGCCTCACCTGGTCCAGCGGCAGCCCGAATCGTGCGGTGAGGGCGACCCGACGAACCCGCAAGCCGGTCCCGGGGCCCTCAATGACGTCTCCGGCTCCGGCATAGAGCATGACGTGCACGATGTGTCGGGGGTTGGCGCGCTCAGAGAGAAAGATCACATCCGCGGGTTGAAGTTGTGCGATGGGCTTGGCCCGGAGAAACTGCTCGTGGGCGTCGCGCGGAATATCGATTCCCGCGGCGCGGTAGGCCAGATTGATCAGGCCCGAGCAGTCCACGCCGGTGACGGCGCGGCCCGTACCCTCCAGATGCGGCGATCGGCCGCCCCACACGTACTCGTCACCCACCAAGAGCTGGGCGTGTTGAAGGATCAGTTGGCGTTGCCGAGGCACCGGAAGCGCGCGGAGCTCTGCGAGGGAGCGGGCCGAGGTTGCGGGGATCCACACGATGGTTCCGTCAAGCAGCTCTACGTTCCACAGATGCCCTCCCATCTCGGTGGCCCTCAGGCGTGCGCCGAGAGGAAATCGCCACTGCGAGGCTGTGAGGGTGAAGGCGTCGTCCCACGCCTGGACCCACTTCTCGGTCACGACGATCGTGGGTCTCATCAACGGATCCCACGGCACGAGCGAGGAAGCGGGGACCCACCCGGGATAGCCCTGCCAATGCGTGTTGTGAGAAAACTCCGGCTGCTCGATGGCTTCCACCCAAGCCCAGCCGCGCCGAGTCGTGAGCACGCGCACCCGTTCTCCGTAGAGCAGTTGAGTTTCCTGCAAGGGATCGTGGAGGCCCGGCCGAATGATCGTCTCGGGCTGCGCCCGCACATCGAGGACCGTCGCGTTCACGGCCATCATGGACCGGGAGGCGGCGCAGCCGGCGAGCCAGCAGCTCACCGCGGCGGCGAGAGGCCACCCTCGTGGGACACGCGGGATGGCGCTCAACTTCGCTGAAACGGCTGCTCTGTCGAAAAGCTTACGAGTAGGCCACGGGTGACGCGGAGTCCCTCGACTCGGCGTTGCCTCGCTCGGGACGAATGCCGAGCGTAGTCGAGGCAAAGCCGGGTCCCCTTCGGCCGCCCGCAGCACCAGCGCGAGAGTTGATGGGCGAGGAGGGACGCGGGTGGCGCAGCGGGCCTCCGCCTGCGGCGTACGGCACTCCCATCGCCGACCCCGCCGAGAGGCGGGGTGCCCCGGCTCGGTCGCAGGCCCCGTGGCCCTCGTAGCTTGGAACGGGGTTTTCGACAGAGCATGAAACGGCCGAAAGGTTTCGGTCACGTAAGACGCTCGTCCGGGCACGGGCTACCTCCGGGTTCGATCAAACACCTGCTGAATGGACTCCGCGGAGAGGACGGGCTGTCGGGCCAAGGCCAGGTTCTCCTCGACGTGCATGCGATGTTTCATCCCCACCAGCGCCGTCGTCACGCCGGGGGTGGAGCGCACAAATTGAACCGCGCGCTGCGCAGCACTCGCCAATCCTGGAATGCGCGAGTCTAGGCTCTCCGGCAGATGGGTCAGCCGGCTCTGGAGCAGGCTTGCGCTACACAGGACCGAGAGCCCCAGGCGCTGGGCGGCCTGTAGGACCGTCATCGGGATTCCGTCGACGAGTTGGTTCTGAAAGGAGAACGCCTCAGGCATCGCTAAATTGTACGGCAGTTGGACGGCGCGAAAGCGGTGGTCCGGGCCGCCCACGCGGCGAGCGAGCTCCACCGCGGTGTCCAGGGCGAGGTAGCCTCGCGCCTTGGGGTTGCATCGAAGGCCATTCCAGGTGGCGAGGCCGTAGCAGCGAATCACGCCGTCTCGGGCGCGCTGTTCCAAGAGCGCGAACGCCGCTTCCAGACGCTGGAGGAATGCGTCGCGGCTGATCTCCTCAAGCTGCTGCTCAGGGTTGTGGAGGTAGTAGATGTCAATGGTCTGAACGCGCAGGTTGGCGACACTGGCGGCAAGGGCGTGATCCAAGTAGGCTGGGGTGAGGCAGTGGCATCCGGCGACGATCTCCTCATACGGCGCCAGCCCCGGCGTGACGACGGTCTCCAGGAAGTACCGAGCCGGATCGGAGGGAACCTGCTGGTCGAAGGGGAGGTAGCCTCCTTTGGTGCACACGAGCACCTCTTCGCGAGCGAGCGAGCCCTCAGCGATCACGGCGCTCAGGACGCTCCCGATCGTCCGTTCGCTTCGCTGACAGCGGTAGTTGAGGGCGGTATCGAGAAGGTTGCAGCCGAGGGACAGCGCCGCTCGGATCGCCTCAGCGTAGAGGGCATCGGTCCGGTCGTTCGAATCGCCCAGGTAGGTCCCCACGCCGATCGAGGACACCCAGAGATCTTGGAGGACTCGGAAGTGGCTCGGGTGCAGGCCGGCGAACCGTTGGCGGAACCGTTCCGTCGCTGAGGGGGACGCGACGCCCGCAAAACCCATACGTATCACGATACGCTCTTCCGGTCGTCTGTGCAACCGCGCTTGAGTTTAGCGGCAGGCTGCGCTAGAATACGGCCGAGGTGCGCGATGCCAAAAGCCTTCATCATGATCGATGTGGTGCCTGGCCGTGAGCACGCCGTCCAAGAGGCGGTGGCGAAGCTGGCCGGCGTCAAGATGGTGTATCAGGTGACCGGGGAGCATGACATGATCGCCTTCGTCGATGCCGAGCCCTACGAAGAATTCGCCGGCATCCTCTCGACCATTCGCCAGCTCAACGGGGTGCGGGACACCGATTCGCACCTCGTCCTGTATCAGTGAGCCGCTCGGCCCTCGCGCTCGACGCCCAGGCGGCGGGGGCCGGCTCGCGGATTCCAAGAGGCTCCGTCTTGACGCGCGCCCACGGCACTGTGTAGGATAGAGCACACGTTGACCTGAACCGAGGAGGCCACCAGCATGTCGTATGTGATCACAGAGAAATGTCTCGGCGAGCGGTACGCGGTCTGCGCGACGGTCTGCCCGGTTGAATGCATTCATCCCGGCGACCACAAGGGCCAGGAATTCATGATCATCGACCCGGAGGTGTGCATCAACTGCGGGTTGTGCCTGCCCGAGTGCCCCGTCGGAGCCATCGTGGCCTCTGAGGATGAAGACAAGGCCTACGCCCAGGTCAACAAAGAGCTGACGCCATCGTTCAAGAACAACCCTCCGGCTCCCGAGCGTCCCAAGAACGATCCGCCACGACGGCCCGGCAACAAACTCGTGAATTAATTACCCCCCGCATCACCACAACGCCCCGCATGAGCGCGGGGCGTTGTGTGTTGGATGGCATAGGCCGCGTTGACAGCGCGACGTGACGGGTTCGTCAGGAAGCTCAGGCGAGCGGTTTCACCAGATAGGTCTCGTCGAGCTCGTAACCGGCTCGTCGGTAGTAGTCCCGCACCCCCACCCCTGCGATGACCGCCATCCGGCGCGCGCCAAACTCGGCCTTCGCGATGCGCTCCGCTTCGCGCAGGAGCGCACGGCCCAGTCCCTGGTGTTGCGTAGCCCCCTCCGCCCGCTGCTGGATCGGCACATGCTCGCCGTAGGTGTGCAGCTCTCGAATCAGCGCAGCGCCCTCAAGCGGGCGCAACCAGTGCGGCTCACCCGCGCGAACCGTCGACGGGATGCGCAGGCGCAGCAGGGAGGCGAGCTGATCCGCGTCCGGATCCTCGAAGCTGAGGAAGACCTCGACGCCTCCCGAGGCCTCGTACGTCCGTCGGGTGAGCGTCAAGCGGCCCTGGGGATGCTCACGGACTTGCCGGCAGCGGATGCATCGGCAGCGAAGCCCGCGGGCTCGCATCCGTCGCTGGAGCTCCTCGCGCAGGTTGGTCACGCGGCACCCGGCATGGATGGAGGTGGAGGGGATATCCCGGATCACCCGCTCGATGCGGACATAGGGGGGCACTAGCTGCTTGATGCGGATCAGCAGCTCGATGAGCGTCTCATCGTCGTACGGCTGGTACCGGCCCTGCTGCCACCACTGAAAGAGCTCGGCGCTTTCCACCACCACGCAGGGATAGAGCTTCATCGCGTCGGGACGGTAACCGGGATCGTCAAACACCTGTCGCGCGCCCGTGAGGTCGCTCGCCGGGCTCGCGCCCGGGAGATTGGGCATCAGGTGGTAGGCCACCTTGAAGGCCGCGTCTTTGAGGAGTCTGGTGGCGTGACGGATCTCGGCGGTCCCATGATCGCGGATCACCCCCTCCAGCACGGCTTCCTCAAGACTCTGCACCCCAAGCTCCACGCGGGTGACCCCCAAGTCCCGTAAGCGTCTCGCCTCCGCTTCGTCCACGTAGTCCGGCCGCGTCTCAATCGTGATCCCGATGATCCGCTGCCGCGCCGTCTCGTTGCGCCGCTGAACCTCGAAGAGCGTTCGAGGTTCAAGGTTCAAGGTTCGAGGCCGACCCCCGATCTGCTCCCCTTGAACTTTCAACCTTGAACCTTGAGCGAAGTCGTTGGCGGCTTCGAAGCACCGTTGGATGAATACCTGCTGGTATCGCGCGGGATAGAACGACCACGTGCCGCCTTTGATGATGAGCTCGATTTTATCTGTGGCATGGCCGGTTTCGCTGAGGGCTTGGAGCCGGCTGAGGACTTGCTCGTACGGATCGTAGTCGCTTCGCACCGCGCGCCGCATCGCCGGTTCGTTGGTCAGGTAGCTCTTGGGCGCGCGCGCTTCCGTCGGACAGTAGACGCACCGACCGGGGCAGGCGTACGGTTCGGTGATCACCGTGACGGTGGCGATGCCGGATTGCGAACGGATCTTATTGAGCGTCAGGATCCGCTCAAGGCGTTTGTTGGGTTGGCGCGCGCCAGCGGCCACCTCGAGCCGGTAGCGCGCCAGCAGCGCGTCGTTGCGGATCAGAGGCCCCTTGAGCTGCGAGGCGACTTGGGTCTTGAGCCGGCGCAGCGCGATCCGGTCCTCCGGCAGTGTTTCGGTAATCTGGTCAAGTAGCCGCTGCAACGCATCCATGGCTGTCATCATACGGAACCGGTCAGCCCGTTGCAAGGAGTCCCGCCGGTGCCTATAATGGAACGGCCATGTCGGAAGTCGACGTCCTCCATGACCAGCAGGGCCATCGGTTCTGCGTCTCGCTCCAGGGATACGAGGCTTGTTTGATGTATCGGCTCAGCGGGAAGGAGATCGACCTCTACCACACCTACGTGCCCGAGGTCTTCCGCGGGCGCGGCGTGGCCGAACAGCTCTGCAAGGCCGCGTTCGAGTACGCCAAGGCCAACCGCCTCACCGTCATCCCCTCCTGCTCGTATATCACGGACGCCTACCTCAAGCGCCATCCTGAGTACGGACCGCTAACGAAGCCCGGCCCAACGTCCAACCCCCTCGTCTCCGGCTAGGATGTCCACCGCGAGGAGATGGTGTGGTCGAGACGCTCCCTCCACCCGGTCGATGTCGTTGAAACGTCCAAGGATGGGATGCCAACACATCACGACGTGTTCGAGGCGGAAATGGCCATTTTGAAGGTCGCTCGGTTAGGGCATCCGGTGATCCGCACCACGGCCGAGGCGGTGCCGAAGGAAGGCATCGCCTCGGCGTCGATGCAGCGATTCATCGACGACATGATCGAAACCATGCGCGACTATGACGGCGTGGGCTTGGCCGCGCCGCAGGTGCACGTCTCAAAGCAGATTGCGGTGATCGAGGTGACGGGAAACCGCCGCTATCCCGGCGAAGGCCCGATTCCGCTGACGGTGCTCATCAATCCGAAGATCCTCAACGCGTCGAAAAAACAGCTCGTGGATTGGGAGGGTTGCTTGAGCGTTCAGGAGTTCCGCGGACAACTTCCCCGGGCTGAGTCGCTCGAGGTGGAGGCGTACAACCGCAAAGGCGAGCGCGTGAAATTCCATGCCCAGGGCTTCTTCGCTCGCGTCATTCAGCATGAGTGCGACCATCTGGCGGGCAAGGTGTTCCTCGATCGGATGCCCACCCTCGCCACTCTGACGCACCTCCAAGAGTTTGTCCGGTATTGGCAGGAGTGAGGCGCCCCGCTACGCTGCCCTTGGAGGGACAACCGGCCGCGTGGCGACCGTCGCCCTCAATCGCCGCTCCCCGCGAACGATCTCAACAGGGGTGCCTGGCGCGTAGGCCGCGCGCGCCACATAGCCCATGGCGATGGGCCGTTGCAGCGCGGGTGAACGACAGGCGCTGGTAATCTTGCCCGCCTCCTCACCGTTTCGCACGATGCGATCCCCCGCTTCGGGGATCTCGCCAGGCTCCAGCAGCAGGCCCATGAGTTTTTTGCTCGGCGAGCCGTAGGTCTGCATCCGTGCGATGATCTCCTGCCCCACGTAACAGCCCTTGGTGTCGCTGACCAGTGCCGTTTCAAGGCCGGTCTCCGGAAGCAGGTTCGTGTCATCCATATCTACGCCGAACCACGGCAGGCCTGCTTCAATTCTGGCGGTGGCGAAGGCCTGCCATCCCACAGGACGAAGTCCGACCCCTTCGCCGCGCGCCTGCAGCCACCTCCAGAGCGCGCGCACCGCGTCGTCGTCAACAACGCAGAGGAGGCCCGGCTCGCCCGTCAGGCTGTGGCGGATCAGCCGGATCCGGAAGTCCTCGACGGTGACCATCTGATGATCGCCCGGAGTCGGCAGCGACACCGTCCGATTCGCCAGGCGGTTCAGCCACTCAAACGTCCCAGGTCCCTGCACGGCCAGGACTCCGAACCGGCGTTCGTGGTTGGTGAGCGTGACCCGCTCCGAAAACAGGTGATGCTCAAGGGTTTGGACAATCGGCGCAGCGCGCTGCAGATCGCACAGCAGCCACAGCGCTTCCGGGTCCGCCACGACAAGCAGCTCCGCCACCAGCTTTGCCGACGGCGTGAGCAGGGCCGCTTGACACGCGGTGCTCGGGCCAAGCCGCTTGATGTCATTCGTCAACAGGCTGTGAAGAAAACTGACACGATCCGCCCCTCGGCATTCGATCAGGGCGCAACAGGTGTAGTCAAGGAGACCGATGCCGGTTCGGATCGACTGGTACTCGTCCTGCGCTGAGCGGAAGAGCCAAGGGACCATCCATCCGGCGAACGGCTGGTAGGCGACCGGCTCGGGATGCTGCCCGTGCAACAACAAAGGGATGACCATCGCGCCTCACTCTAGACTCGTCCAGGGACGCCGTCAAGCGGTAGTGCCTCAGTTTGACGGGTGACGCAAAACCGGGGGCCCCGCCTGCCCGCAGCCGACGACGGCGAGCGTCCGGCGCGGCGAGGACAGGTGGGGTGGCGCAGCGGGCCTCCGCCTGCGGCGGGCAACACTCCCGTCGCCGACCTCGCCTCTCGGCGGGGTGCCCGGCTCGGTCGCAGGCCCCGCAAACTGAGGTACTTCCCGTCAAGCAACAGGGTTGACGGTGTGCACCATTTTCGGTACGATGAGCCCTCCACGTCACGGACCGTGCCACGATCAGAACCGAGGAGGACACGCACATGGCCGCTGCCACCCTGTCAGCCCCAGCGCCAGAACGCCAAGGAGCGGTGAAGTTCAAAGGCACTCCACTGACACTGGTGGGTCCTGAGCTGAAGGTCGGCGCCAAGGCCCCGGAGTTTCAGGCGCTGGCCCAGGATCTCTCCCCGGTTACCTTGGCGAACTTCAAAGGCAAAACGCTGCTGCTGAGCGTTACGCCGTCGCTCGACACCCCGGTCTGCGATGCCCAGGTCAAGCGGTTCAATGAGGAAGCCGTGAAGCTCGCGGGGGTGGAGATCGCGAACATCAGCATGGACCTCCCGTTTGCCCAGAAGCGCTGGTGCGGGGCATCCAACGTGAACCGCGTCACCACGCTCTCCGACCACAAGGACGCCTCGTTTGGCACGGCCTACGGGGTGTTGATTAAAGAGCTCCGGCTGCTCACCCGGGCCGTCTTCCTTCTGGATCGGGCCGGCGTCATTCGCTACGCGGAGTACGTGCCCGAGATGAGCGCGCACCCCAACTACGACGCTGCGCTTGCTGCAGTGCGTCAACTGGCCAAGTAACATTCGTCGCGTTGCGGGATGGGACCGTCCACGCTCCAGCCCTGGCGCATCTCACGATGGACGCTCTCCCCTTGGTAGCAAACGATGCTGTGGCTGAGAATGGGGCTGGTTGTCGTTCGGTTGGGGTGGCCTCATCTCTTGAGCCCGTGGCGCTCCCCGCTTGTGCGCTGGCGGCTTGAGACCTACGGGCTGACCGATGCCGCTGGCCGCCTCCTCCACGCCGAGGACGTGACCCCGGCGCGCTTTGTCCAGTTTCTCATCCGCCACCGCCGCGCGTTGGCGCGTTTCTTGCGGTGGGCCGCCCTTCTGTGACGGCCGTAGTCCCTCGCCCGCATTTCCCCTGGCCGCACGCTGCGACGAACTGGCTCTGGCTTGATCCACGCATCAGAACACCAACGTCAGGGGCATGTCCGAGGTGTTCCACAGCACCCCTCCCGCCCCGAGCCCACAGCCCTGAGCTCCAAGTCGAGTGCGGTGTTGGAATGCAGTTGTCGTCTGATCGCTGCGTCAGGTATACTTCCCAACGGTTACTTATTTGGGTCAGTTGTTAACCTGACGTAAAACTTCATGAGGAATGGTAGCGGCCGAGGAGTCATGACCGTTATGGCGTCGACGCCGGTGGCAGTGCTGGTATTTGAGGATCACGCCGATCAGGCCCGCGTTACGAAGAGCGCCCTCGAGCAGGAGGGCTTTGCCGTCGAGGTGTGCCGCACGGGTCGCGAGGGCCTGGCCGCGCTCTCCCATCAGGACTACCCGGTGTGCCTCATGGATTCGAGGTTGCCCGATATGACGGGCGCGGAGCTGCTCCGGTACATCCACGCCATTCGACCGCGCACCGTGTCCATCGTCGTAACCAGCCATGAAGATGAGCGCCTCGCCATTGAGGCGATGAAGCAGGGCGCGTATGAGTACATGGTGAAGTCCCCGTCGATGGACCATGTGGCGGCGCTGCCCTTTGTAATCCGCGAAGGCCTGGAGCGGCTGCACTTGAAAGACGAGCGCTCCCAGCTCCAGACGGAGCTCTGGGAGCACGCCCGGCTCTTGGAGGAACGGAATACGTTGCTGCGAAAAGCCAACGAGGAGCTGAAGCGGGTCAACCAGATGAAGTCCGACTTCATCTCGATGGTCAGTCACGAGCTGCGGACCCCGCTGGCGACGATCAAGGAGTTTGCGGCGATCCTCGCGGACAAAATCGCAGGACCGGTGACAGACTCGCAGCGAGACTACTTGGCCATCATCAAATCCAACGTCGATCGGCTGGCCCGCATCATCGACGACCTGCTCGATATGGCCAAGATCGAAGCGGGACGCATTGTCCTGAATCGGGGGGTCGTGGAAATCGAGCCGCTGCTGGATCAGGTTGTGCAGTCCATCTGGCCGCTGGCGAACAACAAGCACATCGCCCTTGAGCTCAAGCTGCCGGATAAGCTGCCTCCGATCTTTGCCGATGCCGACAAGGTCACCCAGGTGCTGACCAATCTCGTGAGCAATGCCGTCAAGTTTACGGCGGAATCCGGGCGGGTGACGATCAGCCTGACGGAGCAAGCCAACGACATTGAGTTTCGCGTCGCCGACACGGGCGTTGGCATCGCCCCAGGCGATCTTCCCAAATTGTTCGAGAAGTTCCAGCAGATTCGGCCGGTCGCAGCGGCGGATGGCTCGAAAGGGACCGGTCTGGGGTTGGCCATCAGCAAGCGGCTGGTGGAGCTTCACGGCGGACGCATCTGGGTGATGAGCGAATTGGACCGCGGCAGCACCTTTGCCTTCACGATCCCCAGGCATGCGATGGAGGAGCTCTTCCATGAGTGCGTCAAGGCCGCCCTCGATGAGGCGAAGCGCCAGCAGAGCCGCTTCTCCATCATTGTCGTGTCGATCCCCATCTTTCAGGAACTCAAGGCGCTCTACGGGCTCGATGAGGCCAGCCGGCTGCTCAAGCAGGTGGAGACCGCCCTCAAGGGGACGGTCCGACGCCGCGCGGGCGATGTGGTCGTGCGGTGGCGGCACGGCGAGTTGGTGGTGATCCTGGGCGACGTCGCTCGCCTTGCTTCCCACAACTTGGCGCATCGCGTGAAAACCGCGCTTGAGCAGCAACAGCTCACCATCGGGGCCAAAACGATGACGGTTCCCATTGCGACCGCCACCGCGACCTATCCCGATGAAGGGACCACCGAGCACGAGCTCTTGGCGCTCATCGACACCCGGATCAGACGTCCTGAGGTGTCCAAGACGCGCATCCTGGTGATTGACGATGAGCTCAAAATTCGCTCCTTCCTCAAGGAGCTGCTGGAGCACCAAGAATACGAGGTCCTGACCGCGGCGACCGGGCCAGAAGCCCTGGAGCTGCTGCGCACCCACCACTCGGTCGATCTGATTCTGCTGGATATCATGATGCCCGTCATGGATGGCTACGAGGTCTACCGTCGCTTGAAGGAGAATGCGCAGACACGAGACATCCCGGTCCTGGTGGTCAGCGCCAAAGGGGAGCGGCAAGAGCCGGCTCCAGGATCGCACCACGCGGCCTACAACTACGTGGGCAAGCCGTTTCAGACGGAGGAACTCATCGCGAAGGTGCGTGAGACGCTGGTGCAGCAGCGAGCGCTCAGATCGTAAGGCGTCAAACGACCAGGGACGTTGCGGAACGAGCGGGTTGACGCGTGAGCACGTGAAGGGAAATCAGCAGGAGGGAGCAGCGATGGGGGACGCAAAAAAGATCCTGGTGGTGGATGATGAGCAGCAGCTTGCGCTGGCGGTCAAAATCCGATTGCAATCCCGCGGGTACCAGGTCGTGACTGCCAACGACGGCCAGCAAGCCTTGAAGGTGGTCGAGCAGGAGCGGCCGGATCTCGTCATTCTCGATGTGCTCATGCCGGTTATGGATGGCTACACGTGTTTGCGAGAGCTCAATACCCGCTTTGGCCGCGGCAAGATCCCGGTGATTGTCCTCACGGCTCGCGATCGAATGAAAGACCTGTTTGAGGTGGAAGGCATCGAGGATTACGTCATCAAGCCGTTTGATTACGAAGACCTCCTGCTGCGCATTGAGCGGGTGCTCAAGCGTCACGCCGCATCCAGGAGTGCGATTCCCACGACGACGCTCTAGTACTTCATCCAGATCGAGTTGATGGGTCCCTGTGGCGGGTCCTGCCGCTGCGCCACCCCACGGCCGTCCTCGCTGCCGGGCGGCTGTACAGCCGCCGCCTTCGGCGACCGGCAGCTCCGGGCGGACGTGGGGGCCCGGCTCCGCGTCACCCCCCAACGGCCCATCCAGCATCCATCACAACACGCTCGACGGAACACTAGCCACACCCTGCCTGCGGCTCTGGGCTGTGGGTCAGGACCCGTCTCTTGTCAGGACGTGGGCGCGAGTCCGGAGCCATGAACCCAGAGCCCCGAGCCAACAGCAGGGGTGAGGGCGCATGACGGCAGCGCTCATCGGTTGACGTCGACGAGTACCTCCCGTACAATAGCAACACCATGCCCGAAGTCATCCCCCTCCAAAATACCATCGTGTACGGACCCATCCACTCACGACGCTTGGGGCATTCGCTGGGGATTAACGTGCTGCCGCTCAGCCACAAACTCTGCTCCTCCAACTGCGTCTACTGCCAGTATGGATGGACGATGTCCGGCCAATCCCGCGAGCCCCTGAAGCGCGCGCCTGCGCTGCTTGTTGAAATCGGCGAGGCCTTCCAGCGCCATGCCGAGGCGCGGACGGCGGTGGACTGCATCACGCTCGCCGGCAACGGGGAGCCGACGCTGCATCCGGATCTCGTCGAGCTCGTCATCGGCATCAAGGCGCTGCGCGCCGCCTACTTCCCGCGCGCGTCCGTGGGCATTCTGAGCGACGCAACGCAGGTCATGCGTCCCCGGGTCCGCCAAGCGCTTGCATTGCTCGATGCGCGCTACATGAAATTCGACGACGCCGATGAGGGGATGTGGGCGCGGATCAACCAGCCGCTAGGCGCCACCGACTTCCAGGCGATGATTGAAGGGCTCCGCACGCTGCCTGCCATTGTCCTGCAGAGCATGTTCCTTCAGGGTAGCTACGACAACACCGAGGCGCTGCATATCCGGCAATGGATTCACGTCGTGGGCTCCATCCGACCCGTGTCCGTGCAGGTCTATACCGTGGATCGAGGCACCGCGGCCGACGGGATCGTGGAAGTGCCGCGCGAGATCTTGCAGGAGATCGCCGATCGGCTCACCGCTGCGACCGGCATCCCCGCTGACGTGTTTGAGTAGATCACCATGCGGTATCGACGCCTTGGGACCACCGATGTCAGCGTCTCTGAAGTCGGCTTCGGCGTGTGGACCGTCTCCACGAGCTGGTGGGGCGTTACAGACGACGCCGTACGGATACGGCTGCTCCAACAGGCGTACGAGTTGGGGATCACCTTTTTCGACACCGCGGACACCTATGGCGACGGGTTCGGGGAGACGATCCTCGCCCGCGCGTTGGGGCATGTCCGCAACCGCCTCGCCATCGGCACGAAGTTCGGCTACGACTTCGCGCATCACACCTCGCGACGCGGCCATGAAGAATTGCCCCATGATTGGCGGCCGGCATACGTCCGGCACGCCCTTGAGGAAAGCCTGCAGCGCCTCCAGACCGACCACGTTGATCTCTACCAACTCCACAATCCGCGCCTGGATGCGATCCAGCGCGACGATCTCTTCGCGACGCTGGAGGCACTCAAGCGCGAGGGCAAAATCCGCGCGTATGGCCCGGCGCTTGGCCCGGCGATTGCCGCGCGGCAGATTGAAGAAGGCGCATGCGCGATCGAGCAGCGCGGGGTGGATGTGATCCATCTGATCTACAACCTCCTTGAGCAGATGCTGGGTCAGGCGCTCTTTCCGTTAGGGCGCGCGCATCGCACGAGCTTCCTCGTGCGCGTCCCGCACGCCTCAGGCCTGCTCGATGGGACGGTGAGCGCCGAGACGGTTTTTTCGGAGCACGATCACCGATTCCACCGCGTCTCGAGCGAAGAGCGGAAGACCGAGTGGCAGGTCAACGGGCTGTCCAAGGTGCGCCAACTGGGCTTCTTGTGGGAGGGCGATGGCCGCAGCCTTGGCCAGGCCGCCATCCAGTATATCCTCGCAGAACCCTCGGTGGCCTCGGTCCTGCCAAACATCTACAACGAGCCATTGCTGCGCGAATTCGCCGCCGCCCCCGACCTGACGCCGATTGCCCCGAAAGCCCTCACTCGTGTGGGTCAGCTCTACGCGGAACACTTCGGCCTGCCTGCTGCGCAAGAACCGGCGCGGCTCGGCGCGGACGCTGCTCGCGCCACCCAGGCGAAGATGCCGTCTTCCGCATGATGCGCTCACCAGGCCATCCGGCCGTCCCATGACCACCGCGACCCAGACGTTCGACGAGACTGACCGGGCGCTGCTCACCGAAGTGCAAAAACAATTTCCGGTGGACCACCGCCCGTTCCAGGTGCTTGGCGAGAAGCTGGGGATCTCCGAGCAGGACTGTTTGGATCGTGTGGGCCGTCTGAAGGCCGATCACGTCATCCGGCAGCTGTCGGCCATCTTCGATACCCGCGCGCTGGGCTATCAGAGCACGCTGGCGGCGATGCGAGCCGATCCTGACCGAGTCGATGAGGCTGCTGAAGTCATTAACCGGCATCCGGGCGTGTCCCACAACTACAAGCGCAACGACCCGTTCAACATCTGGTTCACCGTCGCCGTACCGCCCGCCGATTCACTCGAGCAGGTCATCAACATCCTGCACGCCCTCGCCGGGGCGGAGGAGACGCTCATCCTCCCGACGCTTCGGCTCTACAAGATTGGGGTCAAGTTGGATCTCACCGGGCAGGAAGCACCGCTTGAAAGCCAGGAGGAGATCTACGACGAGCAGCGGCGCATGAGCCCCAAGCCCGCGCTGACTGAGCAGGACATCCGGTTCATCCGGATCATGCAGGAGGATCTGCCGTTATTGGAGCTGCCCTACGCGGTGTGGGCGGAGCAGGCGGGGGTCAGCGAGGAGGAGCTGTTTGCGTGGAGCAAGAAGATGGAGCACCTCGGTTACCTTCGCCGCTTTGCGGCGATCCTGCACCACCGAAACGCCGGCTTCTTAGCGAACGCGATGGTGGTCTGGCAGGTGCCTCCCGACCAGGCCGATGCGTGTGGCGAGCAGATGGCGCTCTTCAGGGAAGTGAGCCACTGCTACCGGCGCCCCGTCTATCCGAGCTGGCCCTACGCGCTCTTCACCATGATCCATGCCGAAACCTACTCCGCGTGCATGGACGTCGTCAGGCGGATTGAGGAACGCATCGGGCAGTTTCCCCACAAGAGCCTCTTCAGCACGAAGGAGTACAAGAAAGTCCGCGTGAAGTACTTCACCCCGGCACTAGACACGTGGTGGAGCGAGGTCGGCCTGCCCGCCGCGCACGCCTTGAGCGGTGTTCGGAAATAACCCCCCAGAGCCATCGGGAACTCTATCATGGCGAACAACGCCGAACTGATCAAATCCCGCTACGGCAACCCGTTCGACGTCTTGAAGGCGGTGGAACGGGCGGCCACCGAGGGCTACGAGCGCTTGTCGGAAGACGATCTGTTCATGTGCAAGTGGATCGGGCTCTACACCCACCGGCACGAGAAGGGGTACTTCATGCTGCGCACGAAGCAGCCCAACGGCTTCGTGACACCCGAGCAGCTCGACACGTTCGCCGAGATCGCCCAGACACGCAACAAAGGCTACGCCGACATCACGACGCGCCAGGATATTCAGCTTCACTGGGTGCACTACACGCAGGCGGTGGAGATCCTCAAGCAGCTGCAGGCGGCGGGGGTTGCCACCTTGGGGGCGTGCGGCGACATCACGCGCAACGTGGTCGGCTGTCCCGTTGCTGGAGTGGACCGCGATGAAATTCTGGATGCCAGCCCGATTGCGCAGCAGGTCAGCCGTTTCTTCCTGGGGAATCTTGAGTACGCCAATCTGCCGCGGAAGTACAAGATCGGCATCTCGGGATGCCAGACGTGGTGCTCGCATCCGGAAATCCAGTGCGTGGCGTTGGTGGGCGCGACGCGGAGCGCGAACGGGCGCACGGACGTCGGATTTGACGTGCGAGTCGGCGGGGGGCTGTCGACGCAAGCATTCCTCAGTCAGCGGCTCAACGTGTTCGTCAGGCCCGAGGAGGCCGTAGAGGTCATCCGGCAGATCACCGATATCTGGCGCCAGACGCCGGAGTATCGGGAGAAGCGCCACCACGCCAGGATCAAGTACCTCATTCATGATTGGGGGGTGGCGAAGTTCCGCCAGATCTTAGAGGAGCGGATGGGCCGAAAGCTGGAGGAGGCCCCCAGCGAGTATCAAGAGCCGCTCGAGGCCTACCGCGATCATGTAGGCGTTCATGCCCAGAAGCAGCCGGGCCTCTACTATCTCGGCGCCCCGGTCTTGGTGGGCCGGATCACCAGCCCGCAGATGAAACGGGTGGCGGACCTGTGCCGGCGCTACGGGGATGGCAAGACCATCCGGCTGACCGTCCGCCAAAATATCCTCCTGCTCAATATCCCCGAGGCCAACGTGGAGAAGGCCCTCGCGGGCCTGGCCGAGGTGGGGCTTTCCATCAACGCGCATCCCATCCGCCGCAGCGTCGTGACCTGCACGGGTACCGAGTTCTGCAAGCTGGCCATCACCGAGACCAAGGCGCGCTCGCGCCAAATCGTGGAGTATCTGGAGAAACGGGTGCCGCTCGATGAGCCGCTCCGCATCCATATGACCGGCTGCCCAAACGCCTGCGCGCAGCACCAGATCGGCCAGATCGGCATGATGGGTTCCAAAACAAAGGTCGACGGCCAGGTGGTGGACGCCTACGATATCTTCGTCGGTGGCCGGATGGGTCGCGGGGCGACGTTTAACCACCCGGTCCTGAGAAAAATCCCGGCCACCGAGTGCGCCAGACGGCTTGAGCAGCTGCTGCTGGGATTTGTGAAGCAGCGCCAGGCGGGAGAACCGTTCAACGCGTGGTGCGCGCGCGTGGGAGACGCAGCACTCGTGAAACTCTTAACCGATGGGAAAGACCACCCGCTGGCCGATGTCGACGATGTGCCGATGCCCAAGGTGCCCGAGTCGGACGGCCCGGGCTACGAGTGATGAGTGATGAGTGGCGAGTGTCGAGTGAAGAAGGTAGAACGGGTCGTCCTCACCACGCACCACGCACCACTCGCCACCCCCAATGAAGTCATTGGCAGTCATCGTGTCGGGTGGCAGCACGAACAATCTCCTCCAGGTCCTGACGCTGCTGATGGCGGCCGTGCACTCAGACATGCGGGTGCGGGTCTTCTTCCGGGATGAATCGATCTTTCGGCTCAGGCCAGGTGCCATCAACCAGTTGGAGCTCTCGCCGGCCTACGCGCAGGACGTCGCGGGCGTCCGGCAACGGCTGGAGCAGCTGGACCTGACGGATCTGCACAAGCTGTGCCGGGACATTAAGGCCTCCGGTGATGTGAAGTACTATGCCTGCAGCTCGTCGCTTGCCATCTGCGGGCTGAAGCGGGAAGAGCTCATTCCGGAGATTGATGAGATCCGCGGACTGCCCTCGTTTTTGCTGGAAGATGCCGCACAGGCGGATCGGGTCTTCACCTTTTGATCGAAATCGGGTACGGTTAAGATACGCAAGCGCTGAGAGGGCTGAAGCGGTCGTCGCAGGGCTTGAGCGCGGTGGGCGTTTGGCGTCTGCGTAGACCGACGGCGACGCACGAGAGTGATGGCGATGGCGCAACTCACGCGTGAGCAGATTCTTCGGTATAGCCGGCATTTGATCATGCCGGAGGTTGGCCTGGAGGGGCAGGTCAAGCTGAGGAACGCTGGCATCCTGCTGATCGGGGCCGGGGGGCTGGGCTCGCCGCTTGGCCTCTACCTCGCGGCGGCCGGCATCGGGCGGTTGGGCATCGTCGATTTTGACACGGTGGATTTCACCAATCTCCAGCGGCAGATCATCCACCGCACCGACGATGTGGGGCGGCTGAAAGTCGAGTCAGCGAAGGAGCGCATCCAGGCCATCAATCCTGATGTGGAGGTGCGGACGTCTCCCGCGAAGCTCTCGCGCGAGAACGTCCTGGATCTCGTCACGCCCTACGACGTCGTGATCGACGGGACGGACAACTTCCCGACCCGCTACTTGGTGAACGACGCATGCGTGTTCCAGCGCAAGCCGAACATCTATGGGTCGATCTTCCGGTTTGACGGCCAGGCGACGGT
>JACPXS010000097.1 GCA_016196415.1 Candidatus Omnitrophota bacterium | reverse complement strand
TGATTGTCGAAAAAGACGAATTGGCTGGCGCGGATGCCAGGATGGATCCATTCCTGGCCCACCACCTTGGCACTCCACCCGAGGGCGCGATGCGCCCAGTCCCGCGGTAGGTGACATGGCCGATTGATGTCGCGCGTTCCCCCGACATGGCCATGATCCGAGACGACGATCAGGTAGGTGGAGGACTCCCACCCAACTTCCCGCATCCGCCGGAGGATGCGACCTAACCAGTCATCTACGAGGACGAGATCCCGGCGGGCCGCGCCGAACTGCCCGTGGCCGCTGTGGTGGCTGGTCTTGTCCACCATGGGAAACCAGATCGCCACCACGCGGGCATCCGGATTCCCAATGAGATCCTCGACGGCGTACTCGCCGTTCACCGCATCCAAGCCCCAGGGCAGGCGACTTGAAATCCCAAAGGGGCCAAGGGTATTGAGCGCGCGATGGAACCACTGCGGCGGCGGATTGAGCGGAGCAATCGGCAACGTGGTGAATGCGTAGGCCTTGCTCAGGTACGTGGCCAGGGTGGGAATGCCTCGCTTGACAAGAAACGCGTGGGTGTTCTCCGGGGCGTACTTATCCAGGAGGTTGAGGACGCGGGTGGTCGGCTTGGGCATGAACCCATCAGGCAGCCACGCGCTGAGCTGTCCTGTGAGTTTGAGCGTGGAGCGCTCAAACTGGTTCTGGGATTTGATGCCGGTGCGATCGGAAAAGCGCCCGGTGAACAACGACCCGTTCGCAATGAGCGTGTTGGATGGAAACACCGTAAACGCGTACGGCGCCACGAGCCCTCGGTCAAGAAATGTCCGCTTGAAGTTGGGCAGGAAGCCCGCCTCAGCCAGTTCTTGCACGACGTCCGGGCGCAAGCCATCCACGTAGATGAGGAGCACGCGCGCGTGAGGAACGGGGGTCCCCGCGTACGAGCCGGGTTGGATCACCGGAGGCTCCTGAGGGATCGACGCGGGATGAGCGACGAGCTGAATGGACGCCTGGAAGGCGCCGGCGTTGTCCTGGAAGGTATCGTCATTGATGCCTAACCACAACCGGCCCGCGGTTGAGGCGGTGCCATCGTAGCGGGATCCGACATAAAACGGTTGGCCGGTCTCGCCGATCTTGCCGATCAGACAGAACGCGGGAAAGGGTCCATCGGCCATCGCAGGCAGGGGGAAGGTGGCGTTGGGGTCACGCATGCGGTAGTGCCGCGGCCACCGATACGTCCCTTGCGGCCCCACCCACCGGTCCACCTCGCTGCCGCTCAACCAATCCCACACGCGCCATCCGACCATCTGAGCTTTCCCATCGGCCTCGAGGTGGATCGGGGTCCCTGGCTGCACCGTGAGGTCCGTCTTGGTCCAAGCGCGCCTCGCCGGAACCGCACACGTCGCACTCTCATGCGCCGGCGCTTCCGGCTGCTGCGTCGATGCGGAAGCAACCTTGGGGGGCTCTGGCAGGTGACGGGCTTCGGCCCGGAGCTCACCAGCCGGGATGAGGCCCAACGCACAACAGAACACCATCCATAAGAATCGCCGACGCCTCATGGGTGGTATTATATACACGGCATGGACGATCTGCAGAAGACTGCGAGGGTGCATGACGAGTAGCTCGATCCATCCGTTCCCGTATGATCCGTTCCAGCAACGAGCCATTGAGGTCATTGACCGGGGGCACTCATTGTTTGTGGCCGCTCCAACCGGATCCGGGAAGACGGTCCTGGCGGACTATGTCATTGACCGGACGCTCCAGCGCCAGCAGCGCGTGATCTACACCGCGCCCATCAAGGCGCTGAGCAACCAGAAGTTTCGCGACTTTACCGCCCGCTACGGGGGGGGCCGAGTCGGCATCCTGACGGGTGATGTGACGATCCACCCCACCGCCCCGCTCGTGATCATGACGACCGAGATCTACCGAAACACCCTCCTCGAGAACCCCGACCGCCTCGCGGCGTATGCCTGGGTGATCTTTGATGAAATTCACTACCTGGATGACCCGGAACGGGGAACGGTTTGGGAAGAGGCGATTTTGTTTACGCCGGAGCACATCAAGCTGCTGGCCTTGAGCGCGACCATCCCGAATGTGGAGGAGCTGGCGCAGTGGATCCGCACCGTCCACCAGCGACCCGTCGAGATCATCGAGGAGACCCGGCGCCCGGTCCCGCTGAGCCTCCTCTTCCAATGCCAGAATGCCATCCTCAGCACGCCGCAGGAGCTGAAGCGCATCGGCTACGGAGGCCAGGAGGACTGGCGACCCCGGATGCGCAACCCCCGGGTTCGGCACCACCTGGCGGTCCACCCCAATCGCTTCGAAAAGCTCATTCAAGAGCTTCAGGATCGCGACCGGCTGCCGTGCATCGTCTTCACGTTCGGCCGTCGACGGGCAGAGGAGCTGGCGTGGGAACTCTCGGGGTGTTCTCTCCTCACCCAAGCGGAGCGCGCCGCGTTGCGGGCGATGTTCGATGCGCTATGCGTCCGATTCCAGCTGGCCCATGACCGCAGCGCGGAAGCCCTAGGCCGGCTCATCGACCGAGGCGTCGGCTATCATCACGCCGGCATGCTGCCGACGGTCAAAGAAGTGCTGGAGCGGTGCTTCGCCAGCCGCCTGATGAAGCTGATTGTCACGACGGAAACGTTCGCGCTGGGCGTCAACATGCCGGCGCGCAGCGTCGTCCTCGACACGCTGAAGAAGCGCTCCGACAGCGGCTTCCAGCTGCTTCGCCGACGCGAGTTTCTGCAAATGGCGGGCCGGGCGGGACGACGCGGGATGGACGAGGCGGGATTCGTCTACCTGCGCGTGAATCCGATGCATGTGACGTATCCCGACGTCATGAAGCTGCTGCAGGCGAAGCTTGAGCCGGTGCACAGCCGATTCAACACCACCTACGCCACGCTCTTGAACCTGTATCGCCGCCTCGGCCCGGCGTTGCTGTCGATCTTTCCCAAGACGCTGTACTACGCGCAGACGAGCGGCGCAACTCGCCAGGACGGATTGGAGATGATGCAGCGAAAGCTTGAGCTCCTCAGCACGATGGGATATCTGATTCCACCCCCGAGCTGGGTAGCCTCCCTGAGTCCTGCAGAACGCGACCGGCCCACCCCCTCCCCCGCGCCATCACGGCCGGGTGCGGAACGGCTCACCCCGAAAGGCGCATTCGGCTCCTGGGTCTACGGGTACGAGCTGCTCCTTACAGAGCTCTATACCCAGCAGCGCTTGACCACCCTTGATTCCACAACCCTGGGAGTCCTGATGGCCGCCGTCGTCTATGAGCCGAGACCCAGAAGCCATCCTCCTAAATCGCACCAGCTGAGCAAGCGGCTGGCCGAACTCTGCAAGGGGCCGCTGGCCAGTATCCACAAAGAAGAGCTGCGCCTGCGCATCAGTCCGAAAACGAAAGTGCCAGCGTATCATCTCACGTACGCCATGGAGAGGTGGATGGCGAATGCGCCCTTTGATCGGCTCATCAAACTGTGCGACGTCGACGAAGGAGAAATCGTGCGTTACTTTCGCATGGCCGTCCAGCTGTTGCGCCAGCTCGCCGAGATCCCTACGGGGGATGCGACGCTGCGCGCCAATGCCACGTACGCGATCCGACGCATTAACCGGGATGTCATCGATGCCGAAGCGCAACTCAGACTGGGGTAACCGTTCTGGCGCGCCGATCCCACCGGGCTTGCAAGCCGGGACACGGCGATGGGTCACTCAACGAACGTCTGGGGCGAACCAGAGAAGCGTCTCGTACGGGGTGGCCCTTGCGCTGCTGTCGGGATGCGCGACGCCGCAGTACATGATTCGGCCGAGCCCGCAACCGGAGGAGTCCGCCGAAGCCATCCAGATTGAGCGGACGATCAGCGCGGCGCAAGCGGAGGAGTTCGAACGGCCAGGGACAAGACCCATCGGGGACGAGGAACGGCTTGGAGGACTGCCGATCCAGCGGATCATCGACCGACTGAGCCGGATCACCGAACGTCCAACCTTGCGCTATCGAGCCTCCCTCTATACGGATCGGGATCCGAACGCGGCAGCGCTGGCCGATGGCCGGATCTACATCTCATCGGGACTGGTGCGGTATCTCACCGGCCGTGGCAGCCGGCAGGATGAGCCCTTCGACTCGGCTTCGCCTCGCTCAGGGCGAATGCCGAGCGAAGTCGAGGCAGAGCTGGCGTTCGTGCTGGCTCATGAATTGGCCCATACCGTCGCCCAGCATCTCGTCAAGCGCTACCGGATGCTTGAACAACAACAGTTCCTGCTGGCGTTGGTCGCGGCGGGCGCTTCTGCGGCCACGCAGCAGGCCGGCCCCTCGGCACAGCAGATGGGGCGGTTTGCGGTCGACACCGCGTCACTGCTGCGTGATGTGGCCAACAGCGGCTATAGCCAGGAGCAGGAGCTTGAAGCGGATCAGCTGGGGATCCGCTACGTGATCCAGGCGGGATTCAAGCCGCAGGCGGCGTTGGATCTCTTGCGGGACTTCGCCCGATTTGACAATCCATGGCCGTTGCTTCGAACGCACCCGTACATGGAGTTGCGGTACGCGTATCTGGAACGGTACCTATCGTCGGAGCGCGATCGGCTCCCCGAATTGCAGGCATCTTCTCCCCTAGCGCCGCAGGGGCCACGCGCTCGCGACGTGGAGGAGCATCGCCGGTCCCTGCGCAAGATCCAACGGCTCTATCCGTCAGAATCGATCAGTTGGACGAACCTCCAGCGCCAGATTGATGCGCTGGAGGCGTCCGCGCCATCCACACGACGCCTGCCGTAGCCGGCGGGGCCCCTTTTTGGAGGATCACTCGATCGGGATGTCGTGGCGGGCGGTGTTGGTGCAGATCGTCTGTGGCAGGAGCAGGTGCAGGAGGTAATCCGGACCGCCGGCCTTGACGCCGAGACCTGAGAGCCGATGGCCGCCGAAGGGCTGCCGACCCACCATCGCGCCGGTAATCGGGCGATTGACATACAGATTCCCCACGTCAAACGCGCGCATCGCCTGCGCGATGTGGGCTGGCGACCTGGAGTAGACGCCTCCGGTGAGCGCGTAGTCGGTGTCGTTGGCGAGCGCCAGCGCCTCTTCAACATTCGCGACGCGAAACACGCACAGCAAAGGGCCGAACAGCTCTTCGGTCGCAAGGAGATCGCGCGGGGGGATCTCAACAGCAATCGCCGGGCCAACGAAGTGCCCGGCCCTCGGCAGGTGCGCATCGGGATACCGGTAGGCCATCCGGCCCACGCGAGCCGCGCGCGCCATCGCCTCCAGCAGGCGCCGCTTGGCCGATGCCTCAATCAGCGGCCCCAGATCAGTGCCGGGATCGGCGGGATCGCCCACCACCAGCCGATCCGTCGCGTCCACCAACCGGGAGAGCAACCGATCGTAGACCGCCTCGTGCACGATGACCCGAGAAGCCGCGGAGCACTTTTGCCCGCCATAGCTGAACGCGGACCGGAGGATCCCCGACACCGCCGCATCCAGATCCGCATCGGCGTCGACGATGATCGCGTTCTTTCCGCCCATTTCCGCCACGACGTGCTTCACCTGCCGCTGCCCCGGCGCGACCTTCGCGCACGCTTCGAGAATCGACAGCCCGACGGCTTTTGATCCGGTAAAGAGCACGACATCCGTTCCGGGATGCTGGACGAGCGCTGCGCCAACCTCCTCGCCCAGACCAGGGAGATACTGGAGCACCCCGGGCGGGACGCCGGCGGCTCGACACAGGTGCGCCAGGTGCGCGGCAATGACCGACGACTGCTCGGCCGGCTTGAGGATGACCGCGTTGCCGCTCACGAGGGCCGCCGAGGCCATCCCCATGAGAATCGCGCTCGGGAAATTCCACGGCGCAATCACGACCGCCACCCCGCGAGGACGATAGGTATAGAGGTTGCGCTCGCCAGGCAGCTGGAGCAACGGCTTGCCGTCGGCGAACGCCATCATGCTCTGGCTGTAGTACTCCAGGTGGTCGATCGCTTCCACGACATCCACGTCGGCCTCGCGCCAGGTCTTTCCCACCTCAAGCACTTCCCACGCCGCCAGCTCAGATCGCCGTTCGCGCATGAGGGTCGCCGCCCGGCGCACGCACGCCACGCGCTCCTGCGCGGGCGTCTTGGCCCACGTCACCTGCGCCTCTCGCGCCGTATGGACCGCGCGATTGACATCGGCCAACGTCGCGCGCGCCACGGCTCCCACGACTTCATCCGGACGAGCCGGGTTGCAGACGCTCAGCCGCTGGGCCGTCCGGATCTTGTCGGGGCCCACCAGCAGCGGATACGCCTCGCCCAGTTTCGTGTGCACCAGCGTGAGGGCTTCCACCATCCGGGCTCTTGCAGGCGCCTTGGCAAAATCGGCGAGCGGTTCACCGATCCATCCCGGCGTCGCGCCGGAGCGCGCGCCGGACACGGAGGCCTCGGCGACCGTCGGGAGACGCAGCAACTCGTCGGCGCTTTGCTCCTGAACCCAATCCCGTCGAAGGAAGGATTCGTTCGCGGTGTTCTCCAGGAGGCGCCGCACGAGGTAGGCCATCCCGGGGATCAGCTCGCCAATAGGGGTATAGACCCTCACCGGGTAGCCGAGCGAGACGATCGCTCCTTGAATCGCCTCGCCCATGCCGTAGAGCAGTTGGAACTCAAGCTGGTCCTTGGCCAGCCCCAACGCTTCCGCGAATGCCATCGCGTGTGCGATGGCGCGAAGATTGTGGGAGGCGATCGCCGTGGTCGCTCGCGGGGCGGCGCTCAACAGCCGCCGCGTCAGGCGCTCGAAGGCCGCGTCCGTTTCCGCCTTCTCCTGATAGACGGGAACCGGCCACTGGCACTGCCTGGCCTGGGCCAGCTCCGAGTCCCAGTAGGCCCCTTTGACCAAGCGGATCGTGATTGTGCGCTCATGCGCCGCGAGCCACTCCAACAACTCCTCCAGCACCGACTCCGAATCTCGCAGGTAGGCCTGGATCACGATGCCCAACCGGAGACGGGACCCGACCTGGGAGTGTAGGAGCAACTGCTTGGCCAGCTCCAGCGTGAGGTCCCGCAGCTCGGAGTGCTCCATATCCAGATTGACCAAGGCATCGCGCTCAACGGCCAGATGAAGCAGGGGGAGCAGTCGTCGGGTGGCGCGCTCAAGGCTCTGGGTCGGGCTGATGGGATCGAACCGCGGACTCAGCGCCGATGGCTTGACGGAGACGTTCGCTCGGGGCCCGCAGGTGATGGGCGATCGGCCGGTGGGACGCGCGGCGTCGGCGGCTGCGCTCTCCCGCAGCAACTCGACGCATTGCGCAACATAGCGATCGGCTTCGGGGTCGCTCAACACCTGCTCTCCCAGGATATCAAGGCTGCAGGAAGCCCCTTGCGCGGCCAGCGCGCGGATCACCCGGGCAGCCCCTTCCGGGTGGTGCTCCGCGATGAACTGGCGCGCGACCTGCTCGATGAGCTGCCGGATCACGGCGGCGAGCGCGCCATGCGTCAGGAGCCCTGGATGCGCCAAGTGCGAGCCGAGGCGAAGCGCGGGCGGCAGCTTCACGGACGCCGGGAAATATTCCCGCACGTGACGCGCGATCTCCCGCGGCGTCTTCAGGCTCGGCAACACATCGATGAAGCGAAGGATGTCCGCCTTCAGCTCCGGGTCCGAAAGACACCAAGAAAGCACCTGGGCAGTCCAGCGGTTCAGAACGGATAGGTGCGCGTGCTCCCGCCGTGCCGCGGCGAACAGCTCGCGGCCGATCGCCTGGATTCGGGCTTCAAGCGCGTGGAGGTCAAGCCCTCCACTCAGTGAGGCGCGTGGCGTCATCGTGTGACGAGTGTTCACGGTTGAAGGTTCAAGGAGGCTCGAAGCCGTCTCCGGCGAGCGCGGCGGTTCCCTTGAACCTTGAGCCTCGAACCTTGAACCAGGCTGCGGGGTTTTTCCGCAGCCTGCTAGAGCCTTGACTCTCGACCCGTGAACAGCGCGCCCATCGTGATGCTGATAGGCGCTCTTAGTATATCACCGCGTCCCGTGGCGGGTCGAAGAAGCATGGTATACTACCTCCTGTGATGGCGTCAGAAATTGTGCACGTGCGCGGCCACATCATTGACTCGCTCATCCTGCCCAAAGTGTTGGATGAAATCATGGATCTCGACGGCGCATTCGAGATCCTGGAAATCCGCATCGGCAAGCGCAAGACCGATATCTCCACCGCCCGGTTGCGGATCGACGCCCATTCCCAACGCCAGCTGGAGCACATCGTGCGCCGCCTGGCGCGCCTCGGCGCCCTTCCCGAGCACCTGCGAGACATCCACCTGGTTCGCGCCCCCAAGGACGGGGTGTTCCCCCCACTGTTCTACTCGACGACGAACCTCCCCACCGACGTGCGATTCCGCGGACGATGGCGGAGCGTGCGGGGCATCGAGATGGACTGCGGAATCGTCGTGAACCCCTCAACGGGAGCGGCGCTGTGCACCCCGATGGCGCGCATCAAGAAAGGCGACTGGGTGGTCTGCGGCACGGAGGGGGTGAAGCTCACCCCGCTTGAACGGGCGCGAGTGCCGGAAGTCTTTCAGTTCATGGGCAGCGCGGTCTCGTCGGAAAAACCCAAAACCCAACTCATCCAGCGGCTCGCCCAGGAGATGCGCGCGGTCAGGCGCGCCGGAAAAAAGATTCTGGTCGTGGCCGGACCGGCCGTCGTCCACACCGGCAGCGGCCCCTACGTGGAGCGCCTCATCAAAGCCGGCTTCGTGCACGTGCTCTTCGCCGGCAACGGCTTGGCCACGCATGACATTGAGTCGGCGCTCTACGGGACGTCCCTTGGGGTGCGCCTGGATCGCGGGGTCGCGGTGAAAGACGGGCACGACCACCATATGCGCGCCATCAACACGATCCGAAGCCTCGGCGGCATTCGCGCGGCGGTGCGGCGAGGCGCGCTCAAGAAAGGCATCATGCACGCCTGCGTGGTGCGGCGGGTCCCGTTTGTTCTCTCAGGCTCGATCCGAGACGACGGCCCGCTGCCTGACGTCATCACCGATGTGTTGCAGGCCCAGGAGGCGATGCGCAAGCACCTCAAGGACGTGGGGCTGGCGCTCATGATCGCTTCCACCCTGCATGCGATTGCCACCGGCAACCTGTTGCCGTCCACGGTCAAGACGGTCTGTGTGGATATCAACCCTGCGGTCGTCACCAAACTCTCCGACCGAGGAACCTTTCAAGGCATCGGCATCGTCTCCGACATTGAATCCTTCCTCCGCGAGCTCACCCGCGCCTTGCGCTTGTAGTCCGCGATGTCCGTTCTCCATTCCCCATTCCCCGTTCCCCATTCGTTGTTAATGTGCCGGCCGACCCGCTACACCATCGCCTATGAAATCAACCCGTGGATGAGCCTGAAGCGGCAGGTCAATCCTGCCCGCGCGCAGCTCCAGTGGAATCGTCTCTACCATCTGCTCAGCCGCCGACTCGGCGTCCCTGTGAAGTTGCTCCCTCCTCACGCCGGGGTGCCAGATCTCGTCTTCACGGCCAACGCCGGGCTTGTGGTCGATCGGACGCTGATTCGGAGCAACTTCAGATATCCCGAGCGCCAGCGAGAAGAGCCGATCATCGAGCGGTACTTCAGGAAGGCGGGCTTCCGGATCGTGCGGCTGGATCGCCGGTATGACTTCGAGGGGGAAGGCGATGCGCTCTGGATGGCGGACACCCTGATCTTTGGGTTCCGCTTCCGCTCCGACGCGCCGGTCCATGAAGCGCTGGCGCGACTCTTAGGCGCGCGGGTGCTACCGGTTGAGCTGCGTGATCGGCGGTTCTACCATCTCGACACGTGCTTTTGTCCGCTCGATGCGCGCAGCGCGCTGTGGTTTCCCGGCGCGTTTGACCGCTACGGCCAACGGGTGATCGAAAGCCTCGTGCGGGATCCCGTCGCGGTCAGCGAAGCGGATGCCGCGCAGTTTGTCTGCAATGCGATTCTCGTCTCCCCTCAGCCGGCCGGCACGGGCCGGGCTGGAGCGAGCGCCCTCATCGTGCAGGAGGGGCTGTCGGCTTCGCTGAAGCGGCGCTTGATCCGGCGGGGCTTTCGGCTCTACCCCCTTGATCTCTCGGAGTTCCTGAAGGCGGGGGGGTCCGCGAAGTGCCTGGTCCTTCGGATAGGAAAGGTGCCAGGCTCAGAGCGCCTATCACAATGACCCTGGGCGCTCTGGCTCGAGGCTCAAGGGTCGAGGCGCGAGGCACGTGCGTTACCCCCGAGCCTCCAGCCTAGAGCCTTGAGCAACGCTCATTGTGAGAGCTATTCTTAGTGGGCGGGGTGGTGACCCTTTTTCCACTTGATGTTGCAGCCAAGGCTCGGCCGCTGATCCGGACTGACTGGTCGTCCGGCGAGCACGGCGTCGATCGCCGAGCGAAGATCGCGCCCGGTGAGAGGTTGCGTGTTCCCAGGACGGCTCTCATCCAATTGCCCGCGATAGACGAGTTTCCGGTTCGCGTCAAAGAGAAAGAAATCGGGCGTGCACGCGGCGGTGTAGGCCGTGGCCACCTCTTGGCTCTCGTCATAGCAGAACGGGAACGTGAAGCCAAGCGCCTTCGCCATCGCCTTCAGCCGATCGGGCGAATCGTCCGGATAATTGACGACGTCATTGGCGCTGATCGCCACGATCCCAACAGATTGGTTGGCGTAGTCCCGCCCAAGACGCGCCAGTTCCTGCTTGACATGCTGCACGTACGGGCAGTGGCAGCAGATGAACATCACCAGCAGCGCCTTCTTGCCCGCCACAGTCGCCAAGGAGATCACCTGCCCTGAGACGACATCCGGCAGGGTGAAGTCCGGCGCTGGCGTGCCCAGCGCCAACATCGTCGAGGGGGTCAAGGCCATATTGGTCATCCTCCTCGTTCGTGAACGTTGCTCCCGTTGCCGGGCTGAGAGGCGCTGAGTTTGATCAACGAAGGAGTTGATCGATTTTGGCGGCGAGAATGAAATCGTTCTCGGATAACCCGCCGATGGCATGGGTGGAGAGCTCAATCGCCAGCCGCTTATACCCCGTGAGGTGCAGATCGGGATGGTGATCTTCGGCTTCGGCAATCGGCGCGATGCGTTGAATCAGCGCCACGGCATCTAAAAAATTCTTGCAGGGAACGGTCTTTTTGATCCGCACACCCTCAACGAGCTCCCATCCGTTGAGATCCCGCAAAAGGGCTTGGGCCGCGCTGATCGGAAGCGGCGCTGAGCTTCCCTCGCACGGGGTGCACTTGCGGGCCGCCAGCGGAGGTTGGGTCATCCCGTCACCTGGTTGGAGCCGTCACGAGCGGCTTCGAAACGCTGGGTGGGCATCTTACGCCGGACGCCGAACATCGACGAGGCGATACGGAACCGCGGCGTTGGGCAGCGTCAGCGTAAATCGGTCTCCCCTCTTTTTCCCCAGGAGCTGCTTGCCAAGCGGTGAGGCCATGGAGAGCTTTCCGTTCTGCGGATCGGCTTCTTCGGGCCCCACCAAGAGGTAGTGAAACCGCTCCTTGGTCTGTTCATCCTCGAGCGTCACCTGGATCCCAACCCGCGCTTCCCCGTCCTTGGTCTCCAACTCATCGATGATCCTGACGCTGGTGAGCTTCGCATCCAACTCGGCCAGCCGCTGCGAGACGTGCTGCAGCCGCTCCCTCGCCGCATGGTATTCGGCGTTCTCGCGCAAGTCCCCCATGGCGGCAGCGTTGCTGACCTCCTCCGTCAGCTCGCGCTTTTGCTGCAGAAGGGATTTGTGTTCGGCTCGGAGTTTCTCCAATCCGGCTTTGGTGAGGTAGGTCTCGCCCATCGTGGGACGGCGCTCGATCGATGATGTCAACGGGCTCAGTGTGCCTGCGGACTCTCGGCGCTCACGCAAGCCGCCTGATGCGGACTGACGGCGGAGTTACTTCGACCACGCCTTCTTGGGCTTCTCGTGCTCTGGGGTCGGCGTCTGCGCCGCGCCGGGCTCGGCGGTGGGAACCTGCCACGTCGCAGCCGGCTGCGGGGAACCGGTCGGGGCGGTTCCCTCCGAGGTGGCGGCGCTCATCGTCAGACAGTTCTCGTACGAGTCGGAGACGGGAAACCCGTTAAACCCCGGCACCCAAAACGTCACCAGGTCGACCGCTCCGGAGCCGAGTCGCAAGACCCCGCAACCCGTCCCCTTCGCCAGTCCCGTGAGGGTGCCCACAAGCGGCGGGCCGGATTTGGTCTCGTTGACGACATTCACGAGGAGATCCACGAAGCTGGTCAGCACATTGAGCGCCCCGCGCCCGATCATCCCGCCAAACTTTCGCCCGTAATCTTGGGATTCCGCCGCTTCATGCACCGGCGTGCGCGCAGCCCACGCGGGCTGAGCCCCAACGACCAACACCCCGATGACAACCCAGGTGATCCGTTTCATGTCGCTCCTCCGTGTTGAGCAAAATGCGTAAAGGCAGTCTAACGCGAAAGCCCAGAGGTGTCAATCCATCGGGACGCTGGGGTTGCGTGTTCGCGCGCTCAACGCGCAAACGCGCCAACCCGCCAACGGGAACACGTGACGTCGTCAACGAGACGCGGACGCCTGCTGCGGTTCTGCGACTGCTCTGCGCTTCTGCGGTGTCACGTCACACTGATGCGCTACCCCCGCTTGCTCCGCCGCTGGGCCCTGACGACCAGCAGCGTCACGCCGCTCACAAGCCCGACGGGCATCGCCAGCAGCAACGCAATGCTCAAGGCGTAGCCCCGGGCTGTGGAGAGCCGCTGCGTGAGATGCGCGGGATCGAACAGCGCTTCCTTGCACCCCGGACACGCCCAGAGTGAGGGGGAGGACCACGCCCAAAGCAAAAGGTAAAAGGCAACAGGTAAAACGACAAGGCAAAATTTCAAATGTTGAATTGTGCTGTTGCCTGTGACCTTTTTCATGTTGGCTTGAAATGGTACAGCATCCAGTACACGAGGACCCCGGTCACCGAGACGTAGAGCCACAGCGGGAGCGTCCACCGCGCAAGGGCCACGTGCCGGTCAAATCGCCCCCGCGCGGCCAACAGCAACGTGCGCAGGACCAACGGGACGATGGCGATGGCCAGGACGGTGTGGGTGATGAGCACCGTCAGATAGACGGGGCGGACCCAGCCGGTTCCCGTGAAGCGCACCGATCCGACCCGCGCGTGATAGATCAGGTACGACGCCAGAAAGGCCACCGACGTCCCGCAGGCCCCCAGCATCGCGCACTTGTGCGCGGTGAGTTTCCCAACCCGAATGCAGCAAAAACCCGTGAGGAGCAGGATGGTGCTGAGGCCATTGAGGATCGCGTTCAGCGCCGGCTGATCGGCCAGCGTCATGCCGGGGGCTCGGTGAGGAGCCGGCGCGCGTCTTCAAGCAACCGGGCCATCGCCTCCGCCTCCATCGCGTCGTACGAGCCCCGCAGATGCCCGCGCTGATCCACCAGCACCAGCCGCACGCTGTGCGTGATCGGCTCCTGGACGGTGCCATCCTGACTCACCCCGAGATGAAATCCCTGCCGGGCCACCGTCGCAATCGCCTCGGGCGCTCCGGTGAGAAACCACCATCGATCAGGCTGCGTGCGATACCGCGCCGCGTAGCGTGCCAGCGCCGCGGGGGTGTCATGCGCGGGATCGACGCTGATCGAAATCAAGCGAAGGCCGGCCGCATCAGCCAGCCTGCGCTCAAGCGTCGCCATCTGCGCGCTCATGAGCGGACACTGGCCTGCGCAACGGGTAAAGATCAAGTCGGCGATCCAGACCGAGCCGTCCAGCGTCTGGCGCGTGACCGGCCGCGCGCGCTCATCCATCAGCGAGAACTCCGGCAGCAGGCCATCATCCGGAAGGACGCGCCTCGCACGGGGTGCTTGGATCCCGCGCGAGGCCGCGACCATGACGACGCCGAGGCCCGCGAGGACGGCGCCGCCGATCAGCGCGACGGTGATGGATCGTCCCTGCGAGGAGTGCCGCATCGGAGGTCCCACGCCCTCATCAACCCGCCACGACGCCACAGTACCGTTAACATCCCGATCGCCTAAATGCGCCCACGATTGAATCTTAACATTGGGGCGCATTGACCCTGAGCCCGTCGAAGGGTCACCCCTCGACGCGC
>JACPXS010000001.1 GCA_016196415.1 Candidatus Omnitrophota bacterium | reverse complement strand
TCTCAACTTGGATCAAGTGAACAAGCCGTGTGGCACGCAGCCACTCGGTCACCTCATCCAGGAGCCTTTCGACGTACGCGCGGTCGTTGCCGAGCGCAGAACAGCCCAGCGTGGCGCGCTGCCAGGTATCGTTGGCGTCAAGCTCTGCCACGGCGACATTGAACCGTCCGCGCAGTTGATCTTTCAGGCTCTTCACCACCGAGCGCTTCTCTTTCAGGGAGTGTGAGTCCGGGATATGCATGTCAACCTGCAAGACTCCGACGACCATCTGACTCAGACGGGATTGCCAGGCATCGCTGCCGGACCCTGTTGCGCCGCCGTCTTCAGCAACAAGGCCAACCGCTGAAAACAGGCCTGCGGATGTGGCTCGTCATCCATCCACTCTAGCTCCCTCTGAAGTCGCCCTGCGTTGAGCCATCCCAGCGCTCCCGCCGCGATGGCTTCGTACAGGACGCGTTCCGTCTCGCGCGCCCAACGCAGGTCGAAGCGTTCAAGCAGCCGCACCCCGCGCAGGATGCGACTGGGGTCATCGAGAAAGCTGCGGCCATGAAGCACCCGGAGCTCGTTGCGCCTTAAGTCCTCCCTGCCCCCAAACGGATCGATCAGCGCGCCAAACCGCCCCGGCGTCATCCGGATCGCCATGGCGTTGATGGTGAAGTCCCGTCGGAACAGGTCCTCTCTCAATGTGCCCGGCATCACCGTGGGGTACGCGGCCGGCTTGGCGTAGGTCTCCCGTCGACACATCGCGACATCAACGCGCATCGCGCTCTGGCGGGTGCGGCGCGACCCGCTGCGAGAGGATGGCAGCATCACGGTAGCCGTTCGAAATTGCGGATGCACGGTGACCACCCCGCCCAGCACCCTCGACACGGCCCGAGCCACCTCAAGGCTGTTTCGCCCTTCCACTGCGACATCCAGATCAACGGTGCCGGTGGAGCCCAGCAACCAATCGCGCACGCAGCCGCCGACCGCATAGGCCCTCACGGCATGGGCCTCAGCGATTCGCCCAATCGCCTGCAGCAGGGGCTTCACGCCGGCTGGAACGTCCACTCGAAGTGCGCTGTGACTCATGTTGTGCTCTCGCGGCGAGACGTCCTACCGCCTTCCGTTTGGGCTCTAAGGCCTGGGATGAAATTGCTCATGCACGGCCTTCAACCGAGCGCGATCCACATGCGTGTAGCGCTGCGTCGTCCCGATGTTCGCGTGGCCCAACAGCTCTTGGACCGTGCGCAAATCCGCCCCGCGTTCCAGCAGGTGCGTGGCAAATGAGTGGCGCAGGGTATGCGGCCCGATCGTCTTCAGAATTAATCCCGCTTTCGCATAGCGTCGAAGTACTTGCCACACGCGCTGGCGCGTCAGGCGATTGCCCAGCCGATTGACGAAGAGGGCTTCGATGTCCGGACGGCGCGCGACTAAGCGCGGCCGCTCCGACGCCAGGTAGCGGGTGAGCGCCGCCGCAGCGGCCCGTCCCAACGGGACGATCCGTTCCTTGTTGCCTTTTCCGATACACCGGAGAAACCCCGCCTCGAAATTACAGTGACCCACGTCCAGCGACACCAGCTCCGACACCCGCAGTCCCGAGCCGTAAAGGAGCTCCAAGATCGCCAGATCGCGCAGACCCAATCCCTCGGCCTTCACGCTCTGCAAGAGCCGCTCGATTTCCTGCGTCGTTAAGGTCTGCGGGAGGCGCTGCCACAACCGCGGGCTTTCGATGAACGCGGTCGGGCTGCGACGAATGATTCGTTGCGCCTCAAGGAACCGGAAGAATCCTTTCACCGCCGCCAACTTTCTGGCCACGGTCGCCGGGCTGCGATTGGCGCGAATGGACTGAAGAAACTCGCGCACATGCACCGATCGCACACGGGCCAGCGACCCGATGTGCCGCTGCTTGAGGTACGTCTCGAACAGTCCCAAATCCTGCTGGTAGCTCAATCGCGTCGTCAGGCTCAAGCCTCGCTCGAGCTCCAGATAGGCAAGGTAGGCGTCCACCTGGTCATGCATCCGGCGCTGAAACCCTCCCCCTAAACATCCCAACGCCCCCGGGGCGGAAACGTCACGGCGCACCACCAGCCCCCACATCGCTCGGTGGCTGCTCCTTCCCGTTGAGATGATCCTCCACATCCCGCCAGTAGAAGTCGCGATGAATCCGGCGGGTTTGTGCCTCCAGGGTTCGCGAGAGGCGATGAAGTTCGGTCGCGCTGAAGTCACCACGTTGGAGTTGCCGATCAATCGTTGCCCGTTCTTCGATAAGCGGCTCAAGACGCGCGCCGACTTCTTCCACTAACAGCGCCTTCAGGGTGCGCAGCTCCGCCAGCGATTCTCCTGATGAGCGCTTGAGCCGTTTGGGGTTAACGGCGCTGTTCGGGGTCGTCTCCTGCAGCGCAACCATGAGGTCTTCGTTCCAATAGTCGAACATCAGGAAATGCTTGCGGTAGCGATCCAGCGGAGTCATCGCCTGCGTGTAATCCTGAAAGGTCAGAATCGGGCTTGGGGCGGCTGTCGGATCTTTGGGCTTTCGGGTGAACTTGCGCTGGAGCGACTCGCACCCCACCGTACTACCAGTAAGCACTAGGCAGAAGGCAGTCAGCAGAAAGATTGGGAGCCGGCTGCGGGAAGTCACAATCGCTTTCTGCCTTCTGCCGACTGCCTTCTGCGTACTATTTCTGCTGGATGAGCCGCTTGAACTGCGTTTCATCGACGATCGTGACTCCAAGGTGTTTCGCCTGCTCCAGCTTTGAGCCCGGTGAGTCGCCGGCCACCACGTAGTCGGTGAGCCGACTCACGCTGGATGAGGCGTGGCCCCCGAGCTGCCGGACGAGCGCTTCCGCTTCCGCGCGGGTGATGCTGGACAGCTCCCCGGTGAAAACAAAGGTTTTCTTCGCAAACGGCCGCGGCCCTGTGCGCGCCGTCTCGCTCATCGTGAGACCGGCCGCTTCAAGCTTGTTGATGAGGGAGCGGGTCTGCGGCTGACGGAAAAATTGGACGACCGCCTCCGCGACCACCGGCCCGATTCCCGGCACCTGCGTGAGCCCCGCCGCATCCGCCTGCAGGAGGCGGCTCATCGAGCCAAACCGCTGCGCTAAGTCACTGGCGGCTCGCTCACCCACATGGCGAATGCCTAATCCATAGAGCAGCCGGGCCAGGCCGCGCGGCTTGCTGGCCCGAATGGCCGCCGCGAGCTTCTGCGATTTTTTCTCCGCGAAGAGCGGCAGTGGCAGCAGCTCGCGCTCGGTCAATCGATACACATCGGCCACATCATGGATCATCCCTCGACCCACGAGGGCTTCGGCGACCACGTCGCCTAACCCCTCAATATCCATCGCCTTGCGGCTGCCGAAGTGGAGCACTGAACGCGCCAGTTGCGCCGGACAGGAGGGATTGATGCATCGATAGGCCACTTCTTCTTCGTGCTCTTTCGCCACCACGCCGCCGCAGACCGGGCAGCGGGCCGGCGGTGTGATCGGCCGCTCATGGCCGGTCCGTTTGGCGAGGATGACCTTGATGACCTGCGGGATGACTTCGCCGGCCCGACGGATCGCCACCCAATCGCCGACCGTGACGCCGAGCCGGTCGACCTCTTCGTAGTTGTGCAGCGTCGCACTCGAGATGGTGACTCCCCCGCATGAAACGGGTTTGAGGCTCGCCACCGGTGTCACGGTTCCCGTGCGCCCGACGGAATGCACCACCTCCAGCACCTGCGTGGTGGCTTCATGGGCCGCGAACTTATACGCCATCGCCCAGCGGGGCGACTTCAAGGTCGTGCCCAACCGTTCCTGCAACGCCAGCCCGTTGACCTTGATCACGGCCCCGTCGGCTTCGTACCCCAGGCGATCCCGGAGGCCTTCGAGGCGGCGACACTGCTTGAGGATGGCGTCGAATGAGCGGCGGTGCACGGCGTGCTCACTCACCGACAAGCCCAGTCGACGGCAGGTCTGGAGAAAGTCCCAGTGCGTGGCAAAACGCATCCCCTCCACCGCTCCATAGGAGTGGGCAAAAAACCGCAACGGCCTCGACGCCGTCACCTGCGGATCCTTCTGTCTGAGACTGCCGGCCGCGGCGTTGCGCGGATTGGCAAACGTTTCCCCGCCCTGCCGGCTGGCTCGCGCGTTGTGTCGCTCAAAATCTCGGATCGTCATGTAGACTTCCCCGCGCACTTCCAGCCGCCTAGGCGGAGTGCCCTGCAGGCGCAGCGGAACGGCGCGGATCGTTTTGGCGTTGGCGGTCACGTCTTCCCCGGTCGTCCCATCGCCTCGAGTCGCCGCCTGCACCAACTGCCCGTGCTCGTACGTCATCGCCAATCCCACGCCATCGATCTTCGGCTCCACCGTGAAGGTGGGCGCGGCTCCCGGCAGCCCTTTGACCACGCGCTGATGCCACGCCAGCAGCTCCTCTTCGCTAAAGGCGTTGTCCAGTGACAGCATCGGGGTGGCATGGCGCACGGGTCGAAAGACCTCATCCGGAATCCCGCCCACGCGCTGAGTCGGCGAATCCGGCCTCACCAGGTGGGGGGCCTGGGCTTCAAGCGACCGCAGCGCTCGGAGGAGCCGGTCGTATTCCGCATCGGAGATCTCCGGCTGGTTCAAGACGTAGTAGCGGTAGTCCTGGTGACGGATGAGCTCGCGCAACCGTTCAATGCGCTTGGCCAATCCGCCGTCAACGGGCTGCGACGATGAGGACTGTGCGGCTGCGCTCATGGGATCATGGGTCTCAACGGCCGACCGCCAATCGATCAGCGAGGAACGCCGGGAGGCCTGCGGACCGGATTTTCTGCTGGGCGGCGCCCACGTCATAGGGCACGCGGTGGACGCTCACCCTCTGCTGCTCGGCATCGATCACCAGGCAACTCGCTCGAGGATCCCCATCGCGAGGCTGCCCGACACTGCCGGGGTTGATCAGGTAGCGCTGCGTCTCAGGACGATCCTCGAATGTGACGTTGACCAGCTCAGCGGGTGTGGTGCGGCATTGCGTCAGGCGGCGACGGCTCCGATCGTACTCCATGAAGCCGGCCACATGGGTGTGCCCCGCCAGACAGATGAGGGTGCGGCATGCCGCCATCGTCTCAATGGCCTGAGCCGCATCCACAAGGTAGTGAAACCGATCGGGATAAACCAGACTCGCGTGGACGAGCGTGAAGGGCTCAACGACCTCCGTCAGCGGCAACCGCCGCAGGAGGTCCAGCTCGGGAACGCGTAAACGGTCCCGCGTCCACCGCAGCGCATCGCGGGCCATCTCGTTAAACCAATCCAGATCCAGCTTCCCCACGCAGGCCGCCTCGTGATTCCCGGCGACGATCACCGCCTCACAGGCCTGGAGGCGTTCCAGACACGGCCCGGGATCTGCGCCATAGCCCACGACATCCCCAAGGCAGAGGTAGCGGTCAATCCGCTCTGACGTCAGGTGAGCGAGGACAGCGTTCAGGGCTTCGAGATTGCCGTGGATATCGGAGAGCACCGCGTATCGCATGCGCGTTGGGGTATTGAGACGGAGCGAATGATGCGCTCAACGCATCGGCCGCTGCACCAAGGGCGTTAGTCAAAGCGGACCTTGAACTCACGAAACGCGCCGGAGGCCTCAGCCCACGAGACCTCGACCTCGTTGATAAAACTCTTCATGGGGCCATTCCGGATCGCCTCAAGGAACTGGCTGAGGATCTTCTCCTCCGCCTCGGCCACCAGTTCCACGCGTCCTCCCCGGAGATTTTTGACCCATCCGACCACGCCAAAGCGCTTGGCGGTCTCTTCGGCGGTCATGCGAAACCCCACCCCTTGTACCCGCCCTGAATAGGAGACATGGGCCTGTTTCTTCATCATGACGTTTGAGGATCCTTGCGCTGGATGCGCTGGTCGCACCCGGCGTCGTTCCATCACTTTCCGAGTGACAGGCGCGGTTTCAAAAGCGTGCCTGTCACTCGGCAATGATGGTCGGGGCGCTGGCCGCGTCCCCGCCGGACGCGGCATTCCGCGGCGACCTCGATGGTCGCCGCTTCAGGATTTGAACCCCCGCCAGCATGAGAAGAGAATCGGGGCGCTGGGATTTGAACCCAGGACCTCGTGGTCCCGAACCACGCGCTCTACCAAGCTGAGCCACGCCCCGATGTCGCCTATAGGTCTGTGTCGTTACCTTTTCCCAGATTACACCTGTCGCACAACGTCCTAAGATTCTCCAGGTTGGTATCTCCACCTTTTGAAAATGGAATTACGTGATCGACGTGCAATATCACCCCTTGTTGTGCTGCCGGACTTCGGCCACAAATAGCACAACTATATCGATCTCTCTTGTAAACTTGCAGCCTCAACTTTTCGCTAATGACCCGCGATTTGAAAGTGGACCTCTCTTTCAGGAGTTTGCTGAACTCTGGATCACCCTTCCTACTTCTGATGAATGCTTCACAGGCTTTAAACCAACCACCGAATCGACGAGAATAGACCGTGACTACGTACTTTGAGAGCGGCTTTCTAATCTCACCATAAAACGGCCGTCGACCAAGCTGCCGCCAGATAGTCTCCAAATTATCAAAGAGTTCTTGGTCAGATATCCTGCCAACCTTCTCTACCTTCAAGCCAGCTCTTGCCAGAGCCTTATTCCAACCGCCAAACCTGTTCCGGTACGGCTTGCACGAAAATTTGCCGAGTCTCAAGTATTCCCTATGTCCGATCGTCTGTTTTTCCAAAAATCCCGCAACTCTCTTGAGATCGTCAAGTAGCTCCTTGTCACTGAAATATCTCGCGTTCGTTCTCAACTTGAAATCCATGCGGCCTACTATTTCTGTAGCTAATGATGTGCGAGGAGGCGGGTGGGAGAAATCCTCACAACTTTACCTGCACGCCAAAGGGCAATGGGCCGGCCGAGACGTTTATGCTCCTCGAGGACTTGTCGAAAGGCCCGTTTCATGGCCTGTTCAGCCTTCAAGGACAATGAGGATGGGTGAACTTTCTTCAATTCAATTCCTCGATGAGTGGGCGTGCGCCTCGCGGTGGAGCGGGATGGCCGAGACCCGCACGTGGTAGCCGAGCACCGAGAGGATTTTTTGGAGGGTGCCGAGGTTATCGAAGTTCCCGTTTTCAAGCTTCGAGACCTGTTGCTGGGTAACACCCAGCCGACGCGCCAGCGCGGTCTGAGACAGCCGACGACGGACGCGCTCGCTGATGATCGCCTTGGCCACCTTCAGTTTCTCCTCATCCAATTCCTGGTGTTCACGAAAAGAGGCGTGGCGTCGTTTCTCATGCAGATGTTCCTCAACCACCTTTAGCCTGTAGGCTGCCATTATGCGACCTCCCCGCTCATTCCCTCTGCG
>JACPXS010000099.1 GCA_016196415.1 Candidatus Omnitrophota bacterium | reverse complement strand
CGCCGCATCTACGTGCTGCACTGCGCCACCGCTGTCGATCCGGCGACGATCGCCACCACGTTCTCGCAGGATCCCGCCGTTGAGTACGCCGAGCCCAACTACATCGCCACGCTCCACTCCCGGTAAGAAAATTTGGTAGTGTCCTGCTCTGTCGAACACCCCAGTGTCTGGCCGCCATGGCCACGGGGCCTGCCGCGGGCCACCCTTCGTCCGTCCTCGCCCAGCGACTCTCGCGCTGGTTCTGCGGGCGGCCGAAGGGGACCCGGCTCCGCGGCACCCGGCAAATTAAGGCACCACCCAGCCGTGGCGTCATCGTACGGCAATGCGGCGGCGACTCTTCGACACACAGGCCACGGTCTCCCTCGACTCCGCTCGGGACAGGTTGGCCGGGGCTCACGTTGAAGGATCGATCCGCGAGCAGCAGGCTTGAAGGGCGGAGCGCAGCCCTGGATACCGAAAGGCGTAGCCGGCGTGGAGAGCGCGGTGGGGCATCACGCGCTGGCTCGTGAGGAGGAGCTCGGCCATCTCACCCAGCAGGAGTCGCAGGATCGCTGCTGGAACGCGCGCCCATGAGGGTCGGTGCAGCACATGTCCGAGCTCCTCGCAGAAACGCTGCATCGTGACGGGCGCAGGCGCTGTGGCGTTCACCGCCCCAGCAAGCTCGTGATGGTGAAGCGCCCACTCGATCAGCCCAATCACATCGTCCAGATGAATCCACGACATCCACTGGCGCCCGCTCCCAAGCGGCCCGCCAAGCCCCAGATGAAACGGCGCGAGCATCTTGGCGAGCGCGCCTCCGCGGCGACCCAGGACGATCCCAAGACGAAGGCGCACCACGCGCACCCCCAAACGCTCAGCGCGCTGGGCTGCGGCTTCCCACGCTTGGCACAGCTCGGCGAGAAACCCGCTGCCCGGCGCATCCTGCTCGGTCAGCATCGCGTCGCCACGATTGCCATAGTAGCCGATGGCTGAGGCGCTCACCAGCACAGCAGGTTTCTTCGGCCAAGCGGCCATAGCTTCCATGAGCTCCTGGGTGATCTGCACACGGCTGGCGCGAAGGCGCCGTTTTTGCTCAGGGCTCCAGCGCTTCGCCGCCAGCGGCTCTCCTGCCAAATTGATCACGCCGTCAACTTCCGCAAGCGCCTCACGCCACTGCCCTGCCTGCCATGACAGAAACCTCCGGCCGGCCGGCCCTGGGCTCGATGAAGGAGCGACGCGATCGTCGGACGGATCGCGGTGGGGTGAGCGGGTCACCACGAGCAGCGCATGCCCCTGTTGCTCGAGGGCCTGGCAGAGCGGCCGGCCGATGAACCCCGTCCCGCCGGTGATGAGCAGCTTCATCTGATTCGACTGATTCGACGGGGCTCTTCGGCTCTATTTGACCAGTCGATTATACAGCCATCCCAACAGCCACCCGAGGACCGCGCCATCGACCAGGGCGTACCCGGTTCCGATCAGCACGCTTTCCACGCTGCGCTCAGCGGTATAGCCCGGATAGAGCGAGGCCAGCAACTCAAGGAGTCCGAGCCCGTAGTCCGGCACCGAGAGATTGATCAGACCCGTGATCAACATGCTCAATCCCCACAGCGCTGCTGACGCATACGCGACGGCTTTCACATCAAGCTTCGCGTACGTGTTCGGAGCGCTCATGCCTTTCTCTGGTTCGGTCCGCCGTCAACGGGCTTGCCGTTGGCCGGTTCATCAAGGCAATGCTGCGCAGAGCGCTCATAGCAGGCATCGTCATCGGTGGCTGGAGGGATCATGAGACGGCCCCGCGGCGCTGTTGCTCCCAGGCGATCCGCTCAGCCTCAAACCAGTCGCGCTGGTCATCGCCGTGAACGCCGCCCCGACGCTCGAAGAGTTCATACGCAATCCGTGCCACCTCATTTCGGTCAAGAGACCGGGGCTGGCGCGTGCTTCCCTGCGTGTTCCCATTGGACCGCGTGCTGCGTCTCATGATGCCTCCCGTGTTGCGCGTCCATGGCGAGCTGTGACGAACGCGTCGGTGACCCTCGCTCTTGCCTTGAGCCCAGCACCCCGAGCCCTGAGCAACCCGGAGTCTTTCCGCAGCCTGTCAGGGCCTCGATCGCAGATGCAACCAGAAGAAGACCCCGCAGAGCGCCCCAAACGACACCACGTTGATCAGCATCACCCATAACCACATCGTCCGACGGGAACGAAACCGTTTCCACAGCCAGAAGACGCCGGTCCACGTGGCCAGGCGATTGCCGAGCCAAAGGAAGAACTTCAGCCGGGTTCCAACCCATAACCACGAAGGCCACACCATCACCGGTCCCCATCCGAACAGACCGCCATGAGCCGTTGAAGCGTTTCCGCTTCCCCATCCCCGCGAGCTCCTTCATCCGCCACAGGCGCCGCGCTCATCGCTCAAGGAACTACTCTCTCCTTGAAGGAGCAGGCGAGGCTTGCCCCCTGCTGCAGCGCTTGCCTGATGAGGGTCATCATGCCGCGGTTCCCGCTTGAGGCGGCCGTTCAGCGAGCGCGTTGATGCCCGAGGAGAGCTGGGCAAGCGGAAGGGCAAGGGCCTCCGCCGTATAGGTCATGATAGCATCATGCCACGGGAGAATGGCGCCTTGGAGCTCGCCCAGTAATGGCTGAGAGGTAATTCCCAAGGCATCGCTTAGGCGGCGACCCAGCTCTGTCACTTCCTCAGACAGGCTGGAGAGCGAGGCGTACCGGAGCCCGCTCCCGTCTCGAGGGAGCTTGAACGCATCGGTAAACAACCGCAGCAGCGCCAGATTCACATGTGTTGCATCCGCCTCGTGAGACTCCCATCGCTCCCAAACCTGCTGGGCGGCCCAGTAGCGAAAGAGCAACCCGAGCTCTCGTCTGAGCGATTTGTCGAGCGCGCGTCTCAGCTCGGATGGCGGTGAGGGAACGGTCGCCGCCAGCCGCGCAGCGAGTTGCTCCACCGCTTGAGAACACGCGAGAAACAGGTACAACGACCGGATCCTGATTTCTTCTTGTGTCATGATGAATGGCGCTCCACAGCAGGGAGTCCCATGCCCTATCGCCCCGGCACGGTGTGCGCGTGCGTACCGGTCGAAGAGCGCGGGCAGCGCATCGTAGGTAGCGTAGCGAATGGCCGCTGTACCGTCAAGCACCTTCCGCAGTCTGAATGCGGAATGGGGAATGCGGAGTGTGGAATGAGACACGATTCCGAAATCTGCATTCCGCACTTCCCAAGACCGGTGGCAGGGCTTCGGTTTGACGTGACACCGAAACAGTGCAGAGCAGCGCAGCATCGCAGCAGGCGTCCGTGCCTCGTTGACGACGTCACATGGTCCCGTTGGCGGGTTGGTGCGCTTGCGCGTTGAACGCGCCAACGCGCGAACGCGCTCACGCGCAACCCCAGCGGACTGGCCGGTTCATTGACACTATAGAAGGCCCATGCTATGCTCAGCCGGATGCGCGCCTCCCAGCGTCTCACCAGCCTTCTGTATCCTCCGGCGTGCCTGCTCTGCCACGCGCAGCTCTCCCCCGTCGGTGATCGAACGGAAGAGCTAGCGGTATGCCACGACTGTGCTCGTGCGATGCCGCGGAGCACCCCTCCTCTCTGCTCCCAGTGCGGAATGGGGTTGCCGGGGGCCTTTGACATGGTCATCCTGTGCGCCTCCTGTCGGGCGCGTCCGCCGGCATTTGAACTCGCCAGGGCTCCCTGGCAGTATGCCGGGGTTACTCAGCAGGCCATTCAACAATTCAAGTACCATCGGCGTTGGCGGATCGGCCGGTGGATCGCCAAGGAGATGGTCGCCACAGCCGCCTCCTCGCTCCCGCTCGATGAGGTCTCCGTGGTTGTGCCGGTCCCCCTCCATCGCGTCAAACGGTGGGTGAAAGGATGGGATCCGACCAAGGATCTCGCGCAGGCGGTGGCTCGCGGACTTGCAAAACCGCACAGACCCCAGGCGCTATGCCGAGTGCGTTGGACGACCACGCAGACGCGCCTGTCGTGGCGCCAGCGCGCTCGCAACGTCCATCAGGCGTTTGTCGCCAGGCATCGGCACCTGCGCGAGCAAACCGTCTTGCTGATCGATGACGTGCTCACCAGCGGCGCCACGGCGAATGCCTGCGCGATGGCGCTGAAGCGCGCAGGCGCACGACAGGTCTGGGTCCTCACGGCCGCCCACACCCCCCTCCCACGATGAGGGTGCTTCGCACCTACATCCTCCAGGAGCACCTGGCGCCCTTCCTCGTCATGATGGGCAGCCTGACGGCGACGTTGCTTGTCGGCAACATCATCAAATTCACCGAGCTGGTCATCGCCAAGGGGGTCAACGTCTTCGATATCCTCCGGTTGATGATTTACCTCATCCCCTACCTGCTGGTGTTCACGGTGCCCATGGCGTGTCTCATTGCGATGGTGCTGGCCTTTGGCCGCTTGAGCGGCGATTATGAATTGATCGCGATGCGGGCTTCAGGAATTGCGCCGATCCGTCTGGTCTCTCCGTTGCTTGTCGTGGGGCTCATCCTGAGTGCCGGGCTCCTCATCGTCAGCGACCGCATTGTCCCCGCCTCGCACCTCGCGTTTCGACGACAACTCAAAGCGATTGGATTGAAGCAGCCGACCGCCTACCTGGAATCAGGCACCTTCATCAAGGATTTCACTCCCTACGTGATCTTCATCTATCAAGTGGACGGGCGGAAGCTGAACAACGTCCGGATCTATGAACCGCAACCGAACGGACCTACCCGCACCATCATCGCCGAGCGAGGCGAGTTTGAGCAGCTCCCGGATAAGCGTGGAGTCCGATTGAAACTCTCTGATGGAACGGTCGACGAGTGGGACCCGCTTCACCCCGGCTCGTTTTACAAAGTCACGTTCACCGTGTACTCCTTGAGCCTGAGCTCTGGCAACGAGGACCCCGAGTCGATCGGCAAAAAGCTCCGGGAACTGACGTTCAAGCAACTCGCGGCCGAACGCACGCGGCTCAGCGCAGAAGGCATCAACACCCTGCCCGTGACGCTTGAACTCCACCGTCGGATCGCCTCGTCGTTTGCCGCATTGGTGTTCGTCGCGTTTGGATTGGCGTTTGGACTGCGCCTGCACCATCACGAGCGCCTGGTCAGCTTTCTCTGGGTCCTTGGGGTGTTTATGCTCTATTACCTCAGCACGGTCGGGATGAGCGCGATTGCGCTGAAAGGATGGCTTCCGCCGTGGGTGACCATGTGGATGCCGAACTTCGTCGGCGGAGCAATCAGCGGTGTGCTGATCGCTAAAGCGGTCCGCGCGTAGTGTTTCGTCTTCGTTGCGTTGCGTGGTGCGCTGTGGAACCCCCCCCGGCAAGCATGAGTCAATGAGCGCCTTCTCCACTTCCATCCTTCGCGCCTTCGATGCGCATCCTTGACCGGTACGCGGCACGGCAACTGATCCCCGTCTGGATCTGGTGCCTCGTCGTGTTCATCTTCCTGAGCTGCCTGATCGACGTGTTCGAGCATCTTGATGAAATCCTGCGGTATCACATCCCGGCGCACATCATGTTCCGGTATTACCTCAATTTCGTTCCGCTGGTGTTTGTCCGCGCCTCCCCCCTCGCCCTTCTGCTTGGCGGCGCGTTTGTCGCGAGCCGGCTCTCGCGCCACCAGGAACTCCTGGCGATGAACGCCAGCGGGACCGGCCTGTTACGCGCGAGCATCCCGTTTCTCTTTGTCGGATGGGCGGCCGGCCTGTGCGTCTTTGCGGTCAACGACCTAGTGGTGCCGCGAACGACCATCACCTACGAGCGGATCCAGCGAGACTCATTTCATGGGCGGCGAGGGAACGAGGTGATGGAAAACGTCGCGATCATGGACAGCTTCAACCGACTCTACCATGCTCGGAGGCTCGATCTGCATGCGAAAGAACTCCGGGACTTGACCATCTTGGAGCACGATCGAGAAAACCGCCCCACGAAGAGCCTCTATGCCAGCCGCGCGGTGTGGACGAAGTACGGATGGCTGTTGCTCTATGGGACGATCTACCGGGTGGGTCCCCGCGGCATCCTGCGCGGTGATCCGGAGCCATTCGTCGAGCGGCTCATCAGCTATCCGGTCACGCCGGAGTCCTTTCGTGAACCCGAAGCGCAACCAGAGACGATGCGCTTTAGCCAGCTCCGCCTGCTCATCATCCGCCTCAGGCAAATGGGGATGACGAACGTTCGTCGCTACGCCGTGGAGTTGATGGCAAAACTGACCTTGCCCTTGATGAACGTGGTCGTGTGCCTGCTCGCCTTTGCCGGCTCGACCCAGCCGCAACTGCGCGGGAATCTCAAAGGGTTGGGGCTGAGCCTGGGATGGGGCCTGCTCTACTACTTCGCGGTGGGATTCGGGGAAGGTCTTGGCAAGAAAGGGCTGTTGGGAATTCCGCTCGCGGTCGCTGTCTGGACGCCACACCTCCTCGCCATCTGGTGGTGCCTCCGCGTTCTCCGTCGCGTTTCTTAGCGGGACGTGTCCGGGTTCGCGAGGTCACCCGATCACCGTGGTGATCGCACCACCTGGTGGCGGATTATGTGCCCAGCTCCCAACTCGAGAGATATTTCTCTTGCGTCGGCGTGAGGCGATCAATTGAGACCCCCAGCGCGCGCAATTTCAACTGCGCGATGGCCCGATCGATCTCCTTGGGCATCGGATAGACATGGGGCTCAAGCTGCCGGCCGTGTTGCTTTAGGTATTCGCACGCCAGCGCTTGGTTCGCAAACGACATGTCCATCACCCCTGGGGGGTGCCCTTCCGCGCACGAGAGGTTCACCAACCGGCCTTGGGCGAGGACGCTGATCCGGCGGCCGTTCCTCCTCAGCGTGTATTGGTGGATTCCCTCCCGCATCGGTTGGCACCGCGTGGAGAGCCCCTCGAGCGCAGGCAGGTCAAGTTCCACATCGAAGTGGCCGGCGTTGGCGATCACCGCGCCATCCTTCATGCGCAAGAAGTGCTCCGCCCGAAGCACTCCGCTGCACCCGGTCACCGTCACAAAGATGTCGCCGCGCCGCGCAGCCTCCCGGAGGCTCATGACGTCAAACCCGTCCATCACGCCTTCCAGCGCCTTGATCGGGTCCACCTCAGCCACGATGACATGGGCTCCCATGCCCCGCGCCCGCTGCGCGAGCCCCTTGCCGCACCACCCATAGCCGGCGATCACAAAGACCGAGCCCGCTAAGAGCCGGTTGGTGGCCCGCAGAATGCCATCGATGGTGGATTGGCCCGTGCCGTAGCGATTATCGAAGAGATGCTTGGTATCGGCGTCATTCACGGCGATGACGGGATAACGCAGTCGGCGTTGCGCATCAAGGCTCTTCAACCGGATCACCCCGGTCGTCGTCTCTTCCGTGCCTCCGATGATGTCCGATCCAAAGCGATGCGGCTGCTTATGAATGGTGGAGACGAGATCCGCCCCGTCATCCATCGTGATGTGCGGCGAGGTGGACAGGGCGGCCTCGATATGGTCATAGTACGTCGTGCGGCCTTCCCCCCGGATGGCATAGACCGACAGCCCAAAATCCTTTACCAAACTTGCGGCAATATCGTCCTGCGTGGAGAGCGGATTGGACGCACAGAGGGCGATGTGGGCGCCGGCCGCTTTCAAGGTCAGCATGAGGTGCGCGGTCTCCGTGGTGACATGGAGGCAGCACGCCAAGCGCACCCCTTTCAATGGGATCGCCCGAGCGACCCGCGAGCGAATCTGCAGCAAGACGGGCATCTGGCTCTCCGCCCATTGGATCTTCGACCGTCCAGACCGAGCCAGGGACGGACTCTTGATGTGGAAGCGTTGCCTCATGCTAAATCCCTTCTATGATCTTGACCGCTCGAGTGGAGCGGCGGCGCCATTGCCACTTCCCACCGGTACGCGCTGAGCGAGTTTCACCGTGCCCCTCCTCTGAGTCTGGTGGCTGTCTCGAGGGTGCCGGAAGGCTCGCTTGATATCATTGACCCGATCGAGCTCCTCCCAGGCAAAGCCGTCCTCGTCACGACCGAAGTGGCCATAGGCTGCGGTCTTCAGATAAATCGGCCGGCGCAGCTTCAACGTGCGGATGATTCCTGTGGGCGTCAAATCGAACAGCTCCCGAATCACCTTGAGGATCTGCCCATCCGAAACCTTGCCGGTCCCATGCGTATCGACCATGATGGACACGGGCTCTGCGACCCCGATGGCATACGCCAGTTGAATCTCGCACCGATCGGCCACCCCAGCGGCCACGAGATTCTTGGCCACGTAGCGAGCCATGTAGGCGGCTGAGCGATCCACCTTCGTGGGATCTTTCCCGGAGAACGCCCCTCCACCGTGACCGATCACTCCCCCGTAGGTGTCCATGATGATCTTCCGGCCGGTCAACCCCGTATCGCCCATCGGCCCACCCACTTCAAACCGACCGGTGGGGTTCACGAACATCTTGGTCCGTTTGTCCAGCCAGTGCCTGGGGACCATCGGATCGATGACGAATCGCTTCATATCGGACCGAATCCGAGCCAGCGAGACGCCGGGCTTATGGTGGGCGCTGACGACCAGCGCCTCAATCCTCGCCACGTGCCCGTCATGATACTCAACGGTCACCTGTGTTTTCCCATCCGGCCTGAGATAGTCCACCAACCGTCGCTTGCGGATCTCCGACAGACGCCTCGCTAAGCGGTGGGCCAACATGATGGGAAGCGGCATGAACTCAGGGGTTTCATTCGTGGCGTACCCAAACATCATCCCCTGGTCCCCCGCCCCGCCCTTGTCGACCCCGAGGGCGATATCCGGCGATTGCGCCTGGATCGCTGTGGCGACCCCGCAGGTCTTGTAGGCAAAACCGTGCTCCGGCTCGACATAGCCGATGTTGTGGATCGTCTCGCGCACGATCTGCGGAATCTCGATATAGCAGGAGTTGGTGATTTCGCCTGCGACAAACGCTAACCCAGTCGTCACCAGGGCTTCGCAGGCCACCCGCCCGTTCGGGTCTTTATCGTAGATCGCGTCCAACACCGCGTCGGAGATCTGATCCGCAATTTTGTCGGGATGCCCCTCCGTCACTGACTCCGAGGTAAAGAGGTGCCGTTGCATCATGCCCTCCGTGTTGGGGTGCGGTCGCGCAGGCGTTGGTGATGGAACGTCCTCCGCCCTGTACCGCCCACTGGATGTGCCGTCATCGCCATGCCTTGGCGACCGCCTGATACGCCTCGCGCGTCCCGATATCATACCATGCGCCTGGCATCATGATCCCATAGACTGTTCCATGACGCACCAGCCACTCAATAAAGTAGCCGGGCGCATCGGCATTCGTGCCCTCCTGTAAGAACCGTTGAATGGCCTCGCACATCGGCGCGGGAAAATAGTAGACGCATAACGCCACTTCCGCCGAGGGAGGGTGCGGAGATTTTTCCACAAACGCGGTAATCCGCTGGGTCTGATCGCGAATGACGACCCCGAATTGCGTCGCGGCCTCGCGCGATGGCGCTTGCCAGAGCGCGATTGAAGGGTGGGGATGGAACCGCGTGGCCTGCGAGACGAAATCGGCCAATGGCCATCGAAAGAGATTGTCGGTGCCAATCACGAGCAGGTCATCCTCAGGATGGGTCGCCCGTCTGGCGAGCTCCAAATCCTTGATCGCTCCCAGTCGAGTCTCAACGGTCTCTGTGCCATCATCCAGGATCTGGACCTCGGCGCCACTGGCTCGCTGCCAATCGGCAAACTGATCCGCAAAGCGATGGTTGGTGACCAGGAGGCGCCTTCGCACCCCCGCAACGCTCGTCACGGCCGCCACGACCTTATCGAGAATCGTCCGATCCCCCAGCGGCAGCAGCGCCTTGGGTCGATCCGTCGTCAAGGGGTACAGCCGAGTCGCGTAGCCGGCCGCAAGGAGGACCACTGTCATCGACATCAACTGGCCATGCGGTCTGTGCTCATTCGATGAGGGCGGGGGCCACTTGCTTCAGGCTCGCCATGAGAAACGTCTCCACCTCTTTGGCCGTCCGGAGGGCCAACGCCTGCTCGACGACGGATCGCGCAAACGAGTACTCCACCGCGCGGATGACTTGCTTGACGATCGGCAACTGGACCGGCGAGACCGAAAACTCATCCAGCTCCATCCCCAAGAGCAGGAGGCTCAACGACGGTTCGCCAGCCATCTCTCCGCACATGCCCACCCAGATCTTCGCCGCATGGCCCACCTCGATGATCCGCTTGACCAACCGCAAGATGGCCGGGTGCGTCGGTTCGTAGAGGTAGGCGATCTTTTCATTCACGCTGTCAACCGCGAGCGCATACTGGATCAGGTCGTTCGTCCCAATCGAGAAGAAATCCACCTCGGGGGCCAGGAGGTCGCAGGTCACCGCGGCCGACGGCACCTCGATCATGGCGCCCACCTCAAGCCGCTCGGCCATGGGGACCCCTTCCCGATGCAACTCCTGCCGCACTTCCCGCAAGATCTCATTGGCTCGACGGAGCTCCTCAAGACCGGAAATCATCGGGTACATCACCTTGAGGTTGCCGTGGATGCTCGCGCGTAAGATGGCGCGGAGTTGGATCCGGAACAGGTCGGGCCGCGCCAGGCTGAATCGGATCGCCCGCCACCCCATGAAGGGGTTCATCTCGGACGGCAGTTGCATCGGGGACAAGAACTTGTCTCCTCCCAAGTCCATGGTCCGAATAATGACCGGGTGCGGCTTCAGCTGCTGCGCGACCGAGCTGTAGGCGGCGTACTGCTCCTCCTCGCTGGGAAAATCGGATCGATTCAGATAGAGGAACTCCGTGCGGAACAGGCCGATCCCATTCGCCCCGTGCGCGATCACGGAAGGCACTTCATCCGGAAGCTCGATGTTCGCGGACAGCATGACCTGCTGATGGTCCAAGGTCTCGGCGGGGAGATCTTTCAGTTGAAGGAGCTGCCGGTTGATCTCTTGGTGACGCCGCTGCTCCACTTCATAGCGTTTGACGGTGGGCGGATCGGGATCGATGGTGACCTCGCCATGCGCCCCATCCACGATGACGAAATCGCCTTTCTGGATTCGCGTGGTGACGGACGCTAATCCGACGACCGCTGGGATTTCGAGCGATTTCGCCATAATCGCGGTGTGGCTCGTGCGGCCTCCGATGTCCGTGACGAACGCCAGGACGTGGTGCTTGTGCATCTGCGCAGTCTCAGAGGGGGAGAGGTCGTGGGCGACCACAATCACGGGATGGTCGAGTTGCGAGAGCGGATCGGGCTGCTTGCCCAACAAGTTCCGGAGCACGCGTTTCCGGACATCTTCGATATCGGCGGTGCGCTCGCGGAGGTATTCATCGTCGGTCCTCGCAAACGCTTTGAGGTGACGACGGAGGATGTCGTGAAAGACCGCCTCGACATTGAACAGTTGGCTCTTCAGCCCCTGAATGATCTCTTCGCGCAGCGACTGATCCTCAAGCACCAGCAGGTGGGCGTTGAGAATCTCGGCGTGCTCCTGGCCAAGATCCTCCGCGAGCCGTTTTTGAATCCCGAGGATCTGATGGCGCGTTTTGATCAGCGCCTCTTCAAACCGAAGGACCTCTGTGGAGACGTCGTGCTCGGTGATCGGGCGCCGGGGAATCGAAAGGGCCTCGCTGTTAAAGAGCAGCGCTTTTCCCATCGCCACGCCCGGTGCTGCGGGAATCCCTTTCAGCGTGATCATCTCAGCTCGTCGCGCCTCGCGAGTGTCTCGAACGCCCTCGTCCGTGCGGTGCTCCGCAGCGCATCAGCGGGTATGATGAAACGGTTTCTGCTCAGGGTCTGCAACCGGCTTGGTCACCAGGGCGATCAGCCGCTCAAGCACATCAGCCGCATCAGGGCCATCGGCGATGATGGCAATCCGCGATCCAGGGCCGGCCGCCAAGGTGAGTAAGCCCATGATCGACCTCCCATCCACGATCTTTCGGCCTTTCTTGACGGTAATGCGGCTCGAGGATTGCTTCGCGGCCTGGACGAATAACGCCGCGGGACGAGCGTGCAACCCTTGTTGATGGACGACGGTCACGGTCCGCTGGAGGAGCGGCATTACGCGCGCGCCTCAACCGTCCACCGCAGATGGCTTGACCACGACCGCCTCCCGGCACCCTCCAGCGACCAGAAACAGACCACGCAGAGGCCCTGGTAGGTGCGCTCCAATCCCTCTTCAGATTCAGAGACCGTCTCGATCGGGAACTGGATCAGCGTCGCCGGCGGATCAATCGCCAGACGAAGCGAAACGCCGATGGCGGGTTCTTCAATGTGAAACGCCGTGGCGTGAAGCTGCTGGGCTGCGCTGGCAAGGTGGCGTTCATCGCGCAACGAAAGGTTAAACTCAAGCCCCGCCACCGGGACATCGACGCGCTCAAGCGCATAGTGGCAGTCGAGCACGGGTCGATCGACAGCCACCCGGATGGTCTTGCGGATCCGGCCGCCGTTGACGTCCCGCACCAGGCTCACCTGGATGGCCTGTCTGGTCCGGGCGGCTCCAGCGCTCCGGTTCGTTGACGTGGGCTGCCAGCGAAATGACCCTCCAGCCCAGAGGCGCCGCTCACCCCACGTGGACCGCACGACGTCTTTGAGGGAGGGGATCGCCTGAAACGCGTAGTCGAGAAAGGCGCTGCGGCGATGGTCGTCGTAGACGAGCGACGAGGCAAGATCCGACTCCTTGACCCCCAGCACATCATGGATGCTGGCTGGAGCCCCGGCCCCCGATACCGAACGGGTGAGCGGCCTGGTCCTCAATTTCTCGTGATAGGATTCGGGAGATCGGCTGAGGGTATCGAGGAGATTGATCCGGGGCCCGGAAAGACACCATTCGGTCACGGCCCCTCCCTCAGCAGGGTCCACCAGCACCTCCATCGTTGAAGTCTTCACGCACACTTCCGGACACCCGTCAGCATCCGCATCCAACGCGGTCACTGCGTTACCGATCCCGCGGATCCGATCGACGTCGCGCTCCGCCGCAATCAAGTGGGCATACACCGCTCGGCGCAAGTGCGACAAGTACAGTCCGCCAAAGACTCCATGCCAATAGGCGCAGTTGCACTGCCCCGCATACAACTCCCGCTCGGCCTCCCGCAGCAACGCCTCGCGCTGCTTGGGTGAAGGGTGAAGGGTGAAGGGTGAAGGGCGCGTGGCCGTTTCCTTGACCCTTGACCCTTGACCCTTCACCGGTTTGCGCTTCAGGTCGGCGATGGTGCGGCTGATGCGGAGCATTTTCTGCTGCATCGCGTTGGCTTCGGCATACTTGGTGAAAAAATTCCTGAAGGAGCCACCCGACCACTCCAGCATCTCCTCGTAACTCCCGCAGCCCAGGGACACGCGCCCTGAGGGCCCAACGGTCGTGGCGTAATCACGAACCGTCGTGGTCGCAAGCCACGAACGCTCCCGTTCGATCGCGGTGAAAAACTGGTCCAACCACCCCTCTGCGTAGACCCACTGGTACGTCTTGGGCCACAGACCGAACTTCTCCCCATCGTCGGCAAAGGTGATCGCCACCGGATGATCTCGTTGGAGGCGTTTCAGAAACTCGATGGTCTGCTCAACACGTTGAAACGGCATCCAGTAGCGAAGTCGCTTGGAAGCCGGAAAGACCAGAACCGAGGAGCCCGCATAGTCCGTGGTATAGCATCCCAAGAGATCCCAGAATGATTCATCTTGAACCTGGAGGGTGCCAGGCAACCAGGGTTTTGCTGAAGCGAATTGGTTCGTGTCCACCATGGTGTAGCGGATCTTGGCCCGCTCAAGGGTCGCAGCGAGATCCGGCTCCCACACCCGTTCGGTGAGCCATAACCCGTGGGCCTCGGTGCGGAACTGCCGGCGAAGCGCGGCGCGCATCATCGCGATTTGCCCTTGTCGGTCGGCCTCGGGAATGAGCGGCAGGATCGGTTCGTAGTAGCCGGAGGCCAGCAACTCCACCTGGCCCCGATTCACCAACGCCCGCAGGCGCTGCACAAACCCATCCCGCTGCGCGAGCAGCCAGTCTAACAACGGGCCGCTGTAGTGAAGCGCGAGGCGAATGCCCGGGTGGCGCTCAAGCGTTTTGAGGAACGGGTCATAGGCCTTCGCGTCGGCTTCCTCGAAGACGAACCCAAAATTTCCCACGGGTTGATGGCAGTGGATCGCCATCAAGAGCGTGACAGACGGCGTCATCCCCTTACCTGCTCTGGCGAGTCGAATCGCCGCCCGCCGGGAGCGTGGACCCTGATCCCTTGGCAACTTCGCCAAAGGCTGCCACAGATCCGGTGGGGGTGAGAACACGCCCCCGGGCCCCCACGATTAACTGCACGATGAGCTTCGCGACCTTGTCGGGATCGTGACGGACATGATTTTCCGTGCTGATGAGATCCCCTGCCACAACCTGATAGCCCAGCGCCCGAATGCGCTCGACATCCGACTCGACGGGGAACGCCCCCTCCTGGCGGTATTTCTCCAGGAGCGCGTTCGGCACCGACTTGGTGTTGACCAGACAGAGCTGGAGCATCCCGGCCTTGGAATGCGCGATGAGCGCCCGCACATGGTCGCTGGCGCGGTAGCCGTGGGTCTCGCGAGATTGCGTCATCACGTTACAGACGTAGATCTTCAGGGCTTTCGACATCACAATGTCATCGACGATATTGTCGACGAGCAAGTTGGGAATGATGCTCGTATAGAGCGAGCCAGGTCCAAACACAATGGCGTTGGCCTCTCGAATCGCATGCAAGGCATCGAATGTCGGCCGGCAGCCGGTGGGCTCGAGGTAAATCCGGCGGATCGGCATATCCGACTCGGAGATTTTCGTTTCCCCCAGCGTCACGCTCCCATCGTCGTGCTCGGCCGCGAGACGCACCTTCATATTCGTTGAGGGCACCACCCGCCCCCGAATGGCGAGCACTTTGCTGGAGGCCTGCACGGCCCGCTCAAAATCTCCGGTGATCTTGGTCATTGCGGTGATGAAGAGGTTGCCAAAATTGTGCCCCCGCAAGACGGAGTCCTCCGCAAAGCGGTACTGGAACAACTGCTGCATGAGCGGCTCGGTGTCCGCCAGGGCGACCAAACAGTTCCGGATGTCGCCTGGCGGGAGCATGTCGAACTCCTGACGGAGACGCCCCGAGCTCCCGCCGTCATCCGCAACCGTCACAATCGCCGTCAGGTTGGTCGTGTAGGCCTTCAACCCATGGAGCAACGTGGAGAGTCCGGTGCCGCCGCCGATGACGACGATTTTTGGGCCTCGTTCCAGATAGCGTTGTTGAAACACGCGATCCACCAAGTCCTGCATGTGGCCCGGTGAGACGACTTCAAGCAACGAGCGAACGACCAGCCCGGTGCCTGTCACGAGCAACACCAGCCCTGTCACGAGGAGGATTAGGCTGCACAACCGCAGCGCCAGGCCGCCTTCCACCGGCAGCAAGGCCGCCCCGATCCCGAACAACAGCACGCCCGCCACCGCGATGGAGAGCCACCGCTTGACCCGCATGCCGGGATACAGCCATTTGAGAAAATGCGTCGGTTTCATGGGAAGCTGAGATAATGCCACCGCCGGTGATGTGTGCGATGCCCGTTACCGAATCATGCGGCACTCCTGCGAGAACGTCGAGGACCGCGTCGGTATACAGCCGCGTCGGCTTCAGCAGGACGTCCCCGACCGTTGCGTCGAGGTCCCCAATCCGGTCGCTCACCTCCAGGCCGGCGATGTCGAACACGACTTTGCGGACGAGGCTGTAGCCGTTGG
>JACPXS010000010.1 GCA_016196415.1 Candidatus Omnitrophota bacterium | reverse complement strand
TGACCAGGTCCGGCCGGTGAGTGCGCAGATGATCATCGAGGAGCCGGCGGGCGCGGATGAAGCGGTGGATGTGCCGCGCCGCATCAACGGGGCCGATCGCCGCGGCTTGCGTGAGATCATCGAGCAGCGCCATGCCGGCGCGCTGCATGGCGCTTCCGCCAAGGCCGGCAAAGGTCAGGTCAGGCCGTCTGGCTTTGAGAGCCTGGATGAGACGGGCCGCGTGGGCGTCGCCGGAGGGGTCGCCGGCGGAGAAGCAGAGGGAGGGCATTCACAGAGTGGCGAGTGGCGAGTGGCGAGTGGCGAGTGGAAGAATAGTCAGGGGAAGGCTCCTTCGCCACTGGTCACTCATCGCTCGCCACTCCTTCGGCGCATGGCCTGCTCGATGCGGAGGGCCAGGGCAAGCGCCGCTCGGCCATCTGCGCCTGAGACGGCGGGCGGTTCATGCGTGGTGATGGAGCGGACAAAGGCGGCGAGCTCGTCTTGGAGCGGCGGGCGCCGGTTGACTGGTAGATTGACCCGGCGGATCCGCGGGCCCTGCTTGTGCGCGAGCTCGACCGTCTGGACCTTGTAGTCGATGGAGAGGTAGCGATCTTCCTGGAAGACGCGGATCCGGCGGGTGCTCTCATCGCTGATCCGGCTGGCCGTCAGGTTCGCGACGCAACCGGAGGCGAATTCGAGCCGCGCATTGCTGATATCCTCGCTGGCGGAGAGCACCGGGACCCCCAGTGCGGCGACGCGTCGGACCGGCGAGCGGACCAAGAGGAGGAGCAGGTCCAGATCATGGATCATGACATCGAGCACCACGCTGACATCCGTGCCCCGGAACGGGTAGGGCGAGAGCCGGTGGACTTCGATGAAGCGGGGATGGCTCAGGTAGCGGATCGCCGCGCGGATGGCCGCGTTGAAGCGCTCCACGTGGCCGATCTGCAGGAGGCAGCCGTGCTGGGTGGCGGCCCGGATGAGGGCATCAGCCTGGGCCAGGGTGACCGCGATGGGCTTTTCGATCAAGAGATGGATGCCCTGGCGCAGCAGCGGCAGCCCGATTGGCGCGTGCAGGCTGGTGGGGACCGCCAGGCTCACCGCGTCCACCGCCCCCATCAGCTCCCGGAACTCGGTTGTCGCGCGGCAGCGGAGCCGGCGAGCCACGCTGGTCGCGCGGGCGGCCTCACGATCGCATACGGCCACCAGGCGAACGCCGGGCATGGAGGCGTAAATGTGGGCGTGTCGGGAGCCGAGGTGGCCGACCCCAACCACTGCCATCCGAAGCGGTTGTTTCATGGGTGATGGTTGGCGGGAACGAAACCGCCTGAGTCTAGCAGAAGGCCTTGTCTGAAGTCAATTCGCATGGTACCATCATAGCCTTATGTCCACGTACCTGAGATTGTTACGATACCTCAAACCCCACCTGGGACTGTTTGCCATCGCGATGTTGTGCATGGCGTTCTCCAGCCTGTTGAACGGGGTGCAGCTTGGGGCGATTTACCCCTTAGCGGACCGGATCGTCACCGATCGAATCATCCCCACTCCCCCGTGGCTTCCGGTCTGGCTGGTGGGGATCGTGCAGTGGATGAACGCCGTCAAGCCCTCCACCATGGCCGTGCTGATCGCGGTGGTGATCCCGATCATGTTCCTGGTGAAGGCGCTCTTTGAGTTCTGGCAGACGTTCTACATGAATGACGTCGCCCAGCGGGTCATCCGGGATTTGCGCCAGGCGCTGTTCGATAAATTTGTGAGCCTGTCACTGGACTATCACCACAAGTCCTCGACCGGCTCGACGATGTCGCGGATCCTCTACGACACGAGCATCGTCCAGAATTCCATCACCGAAGGGTTCACCGATCTCATCTTCCAGAGCTTCCAAGTGGTCGTCTACTTCGGGATCGCCTTGGCCATCAACTGGAAACTTTCCTTGATCATCTGCCTGGTGGTGCCGATGATCGCCTGGCCGATCAATCAGCTGGGCCGGCTGCTGAAAAAATACTCGCAGCAAAGCCAGAAGGTCATGGGGGACCTCAACTCGACGATCCTAGAGTCCATCTCGGGCATCCAGACGATCCAGGGGTTTCATGTCGAGGAGGCGGCGAAGGTGAAATTCGCCGACTTCAACGAGCGATCCTACCGGATCACCCGTAAGCTCCAGAAGCGGATGAACTTCCTCTCGCCGCTCACCGAGCTGGTGGGTGCGTGCGCGGGGGCGTTTTTGTTCTGGTATGGGGTGCGACACGTTATCGCGAACACGGTGACGCTCGGGACGTTTTTGATGTTCCTCTTCGCCATGCTGTCGCTCATCCGCCCCTTCAAGCGCCTGGCGCGCCTGCATGGGATCAACCAGCAGGCGTTGGCGTCTGCGGAGCGCATCTTTGAAACGCTGGACACGTCCTCGACGGTCATCGAGCACACCAAGGCACGGGTGCTGCCGCCGTTCCATCGCGAGATCATCTACGAGCACGTCTCGCTGCATTACGACTCCCAGCCGGTCCTGCGAGGCGTGTCGCTGACCATTCCCTTTGGCGAGACGGTTGCCTTGGTGGGGCCCAGCGGGGGAGGCAAGACCACCCTGGTCAATTTGCTGCCGCGGTTCTACGATCCCAGCAGCGGGCGGGTCAAGATCGACGGCTTTGACCTGAAGCATGTGACCTTAGCCTCATTGCGGGAACAGATCGGGCTGGTCTCGCAGGAGACATTTCTCTTCAACGACACCGTGCGGGCCAACATCGCGCTGGGACATTCCACGGCTGCGCTGACCGAGATCGTTGAGGCGGCCAAGTTGGCCAACGCCCATTCCTTTATCAGCCGGATGCCCAAGGGCTACGATACGATGATCGGGGAGCGCGGCGAGTTGCTCTCCGGAGGAGAGCGCCAGCGCCTCGCCATTGCGCGGGCGCTGCTCAAGAAGCCCCCGATGCTTATCTTCGATGAAGCGACCAGCCAGTTGGATGCGCAGTCGGAGCACCTCATCACGGAGGCCATTGAACGCATCCGGTACAACCGGACCGTGATGCTCGTGGCGCATCGGCTCTCCACGGTCCAGCTCGCCCACCGGATCGTGTTGATTCAGGAAGGGCGTATTGTGGAGCAAGGCAGTCACGACGAGCTCCTGCAAAAGAGCCCCCTCTACCGGCGGTTCTGTGAGCTGCAGCTCATTCACGCAGGGCCCAAGCCGTCCCCGGCCTAACCGCGCGGGGTGGTTCGTCGGAGGTCGATCCGGGCGTTCGTCCTGGGTGGGTACGGGATGAGTCGATCGGGTCGGCAGAAGGAGTGAGAGGATTCGCGCATGGCGACGACGCTGGTTCGACAGCTGCTGGAGGCCGGAGTCCATTTCGGTCACCAGACCAAACGGTGGAATCCGAAGATGAAACGGTTCATCTTCGGCAGCCGGTCCGGGATCTATATCATCGACCTGGAGAAAACCGAACGGGTCTTGCACGAGGCGTGCGTCTTTCTTGAAGAAGCGGCGGCGAGAGGTCAGCGCGTCCTGTTTGTGGGGACCAAAAAGCAGGCGAAGCCGATTCTCGAGGCCGAGGCCAAACGCGCCGGTATGCCCTACGTGGTCAATCGCTGGCTGGGCGGCACGTTAACGAACTTCCAACCCATTAAGAGCAATATCGATCGATTACGGGAATTGCGCAAACAGCGAGAAGACGGCTTCTTTGAGCGCATCTCAAAAAAGGACGCCAAGCGGCTTTCGCGTCAACTACAGCGGCTGGAGGAGCACTTCGCAGGGCTGGCGGATCTCGACCGCTTGCCCGGCTGTCTCTTCATCGTCGATATCAAACGGGAGGACATCGCGGTGCGGGAGGCCAACCGGCTCACGATCCCCATCGTGGCCATCTGCGACACCAACTCGGATCCCGATCTGGTGACGTATCCGATTCCGGGCAACGATGACGCCATCCGATCCATTCAGCTCATCACGTCGCTGGTAACGGAAAGCGTGATGGCCGGTCGTCGCCGCTTTGAAGTAGGCCAGCAGGCGGCGATGGCCCCAGAGGCCTCGGCCGGTGCCGGCGCAGCCGCATCCCGAGCGGAGAGCGACCATGATGGAACCACCCCGATCCTCAGTGATGTCGAAGAAAAAAGCCAGTCTTGAGGCGATCAAAGCGCTGCGCGGGAAGACCAGCGCATCGATCAATGACGTGCGCGCAGCCCTTGAGTCCTCCGATGGGGATGAAGCCAAAGCGCTGGCGTGGCTGCGCAAGCAGGGGGCGCAGATGGCCGAGAAACGTCAGGGGCGCGAGACCAGTCAGGGGCGCGTGGAATCGTACGTGCACCATGATGGGCGGATCGGCGCGCTGGTGGAGGTGGACTGCGAGACCGATTTCGTGGCGCGCACGCCGGAGTTCATCCAGTTCTGCCGCGATCTGGCGATGCATATCGCGGCGATGAACCCTCGCTACGTCCTGCCGGAAGACATCCCGGCCGGGGAGGGGCGAGATGCCGAGACGCTCAAGAGCCGTTGTCTTCTCGAACAGCCGTTCGTAAAAGATCAGAGCCTCACGGTCAACGAGTTGCTCAAAAGCGTCATGGCCAAAACGGGAGAGAACGTCGTGATTCGACGCTTTGAGAAATTCGCCGTCGGGGAATCGGCGAACCCGTCGGCCTGATTCGGACGCGTCGCTCGCGCCCGCGACCCGAAGAGCGAGGAGCCCCATGGCACGCACCAGCGCACCGCGCCCCGCATCCGCTCCGCCTGCCGGCCAGACCGCCAAGTACAAACGCATCGTCTTGAAGCTCAGCGGAGAGGCGTTGCAAGGGAAGCTGGGGTTCGGGATTGATGCCCGCGTCCTCGAGGATCTCGCGCGGCAGATCAAGGACGTGAAGGAGCTCGGGGTCCAGGTGACGGTGGTGGTGGGGGGAGGCAACATCTTCCGAGGGCTGAAGACGGCCTCGGCGACCGGGATGGAACGAGCCACCGCCGACTACATGGGCATGCTGGCGACGGCCATCAACGGGTTGGCCTTGCAGGATGCGCTGGAGCGCAGCGGTGTTCCCACGAGGATCCAGAGCGCGATTGAAATCGCCAAGGTCGCCGAGCCATACATCCGACGCCGCGCCATCCGGCACTTGGAAAAAGGCCGAGTGGTCATCTTTGTCGGCGGCATCGGCAACCCGTTTTTCACCACCGACACCACGGCGGCGCTTCGCGCAATGGAAATCGGGGCGGATGTGGTGCTCAAAGCCACCAACGTCGACGGGATCTACACCGCGGATCCCCTGACCGATCGCCACGCGAAGAAGTTCGCCACGTTGAGCTTCTTGGATGTGCTCAAGAAGGGGTTGAAGGTGATGGATGCCACGGCCGTCAGCCTCTGTATGAGTAGCAACGTGCCCATCATTGTGTTCAACCTGCACCGCCCAGGGAACATTCAACGCGCGGTCTGCGGCGAAGTGGTCGGGACGCAGGTGGTGAATCAGGCGGGGTCCCTCAAGAGGTGAACCGATGATGCCCATTCAGACTCTTCACAAAGAGGTCGAGGAGAAGATGAAGCGGGCGCTTGTCACCGTGACGCGCGAGTTTACCGAGATTCGCGGCGGACGCGCCTCGCCCGCGTTCGTGGAGCACGTGACCGTGGACTACTACGGGGCTGCCACCCCCCTCAAGCAGCTGGCGGCCATCACAGCGCCTGAGCCGCACGTGATCGTGATCCAGCCGTGGGACACGAAGGTCGTCCCGGAGATCGAAAAAGCGATCCAGAAAGCCTCCCTCGGCATCACCCCGGTGGTGGACGGGAAGATTGTGCGCTTGCCGATTCCCCCCTTGACCGGCGAGCGGCGCGAGGAGCTCACCAAGCTGGCGCATCGGTTAGCCGAAGAAGGCCGGGTGAGCGTTCGCACCATCCGCCGTGACGCCAACGAAACCGTGAAGAAACTCAAAACCGACAAGCAAATCAGCGAAGACGATGCGTTCAAGGCGCAGGACCACATCCAGAAACTCACCGATCGCTACATCGAGCAGATCAACGCGCTGGTGAAAGCCAAGGAACAGGAACTCCACAGCGTGTAGCTGGCTGGTGGTTCGAACACGCATTCCTCCCTGAGAGCACGGACCGCACGTTTTTCAGACCCCCAAGCATATCCACTCCGTGTGTTCAACGGTCTTCCGTCGTGTGGTAAAACCAGTAAAGGGGCCGAGGGCTTTTGCTATAATGGCCTCGACGGATGCATCGGTCATTGACTCGCAGACCGTTCTTTCACAATTTGGGCCGCTAGATCCTCAGGCAGAGCAACAGCCTTTTAAGCTGTGGGTGCTGGGTTCGAGTCCCAGGCGGCCCACCAACATCTGTCCGCGGTGGCGGACAGATGTTGGTGCCGAATCCCACCGGCATCAGAAAGGTGGGATGAGGTGCGGCACCCGCACTCCCGCGCCGGCGAGCGAAAATCGATCCCGAGGCCGACCGGGATCGGATAGGTGCCGCGAGAGAGGAGCAGAAGGTGCTGGGTTCGAGTCCTCCCTCGTCGGCTTCGCCTCCTCGGGACTCGCCTCACCTCTGGTGAGGCTCGCGAGGCAAGCCACAGCTTGCCGAGGGACCTCGGCTCGCCCCTCGTCGCACCGCGCGGCGCGACTCGGGACTCGCTCCCGCGCTTTCCGCGCGGTCGCTTCGCAGGCGGCCCTAGTTTTAAGGTCATGTCCTGGTACGTCTATATCGCAGAGTGCGCAGACGGTTCGTTATACACCGGCGTGACGACGGACCCCAAGAGGCGGCTCAAGCAGCACAACGCAGGGCGAGGCTCGGCCTACGTGAGAAGTAAAGGGTCAGCTTCGCTCGTCTATACGGAACTGTGGCCAAATGAATCCGCAGCCCGTCGACGAGAAATTGAGGTTAAATCGTGGAGCCGTCAGAAAAAGCTCGCTCTGATAGATAGATGTTCTTATTCGTTTCGCTGAACATGGCTAACACGCAAAAACGCGTTGCACGAATCGCTGTGCTTACGAGTCGTAAAGAGCAAGAAGAACAATTACTCAAACTTGCTGCAGAAAAAGGCGCAAGTCGTGACCGACTCTGGACGGCGACACCCGCTGGTGCAATCTTCGATCAACCAGAGTTAATTCGGCGTATTCAAGAAGCTGACAAAAGTCTTCGTGAGGGGAGGATCTGGTGGTTCGCCTTAATTTCAGCGATTGCGTCTGTGGTGAGTGCTTCTGCGGCCTTGTATGCAGTCATTCGACGAGTCAACCACTAACCGATAACTGTGCATCTCTGATACCCGACAAAGGCTACGAGTTCTTCGACCACACGGCGGATGTCGGCATTCGGGCACAGGGGGCGACCCTCGCCGAGCTGCTCGAGCAGTTGGCGAGGGGCCTCGTGGAGCTGGTCGCCGAAGACAGCCGGCTGGAGCCGCGCCAGGCCAGACCGATTCAGCTGACCGCTCCAGACGCAGAGACACTCGCGCTGCGCTGGCTCCAGGAGCTGCTGTTCTGGTTTTCCATCGAGAGATTTCTCCCGGCCACCTATGCGCTCGAGGCCGGCCCAACGTCGCTGCGGGGCGAGGTGCGGGGCGATGCGTTCGACCCCGCCCGACACGTCCAGGGCCGGGAAGTGAAGGCCATCACCCGGCACCTGCTCTCCGTCGAGCAGCGGGACGGGCGCTGGCATGGGCAGGCCATTGTGGATATCTGAAAATGATTCCGCAGATTTGAAAATCGGATTTCGCAGATGGAACGAACGTGGACAGGACCGCTGGAGAAAGTCGACGACTACCACTGGCGGATCCCGGCCAACTACCAGCAGGGCATGCGCGTGCCCGGCCTGGTCTTCGCGGATGAGAAGCTCCTGCGGGACATTCGGGAGGGCCAAGCGCTCCAGCAGGTCGCCAACGTCGCGCACCTGCCCGGCATCCTGAAGGCCTCGATGGCCATGCCGGATATTCACTGGGGATACGGGTTCCCGATCGGCGGGGTGGCGGCGATGGACACGGAGGAAGGTGTGATTTCTCCCGGCGGGGTCGGCTACGACATCAACTGCCTTTCCGGAGAGACAGCGGTTTTGCACCGATTGGGGTATCGCCGCCGGCTGTCGGATATCGTGGAAAAGAGCCTTACTGACGACGTGCGTTGCTATCGACTCAATCAACCTCAAATCCAGGCCGCTGCCATTGCAGCAACATTACGGAAACGACCAACGACATCTGTCCTTGGACTAACCACCGTGAGTGGCCGCTGCATTATTGGAACGGCCGATCATCCCTTTTTGACGCCAACAGGCATGCGACTGCTTGGCTCACTTCAAGCGGGCGATGCTGTAGCGGCCGACCCTTTCGAGGGAGTGTGTTATGAAAGGCCCTCACGAAACGTGTTAGTCGATGAAAAAGATGTACGGGGCTTTTTGTTAAAACGGGGAAAGGATGGAGGGAATGGGATCCCACAGGTCCTTCGCTTCATGCGGCAGCGGAACCTTCTGCCGATTCAACAAAACTCTGCCGTCCTCCCTGTCCTGATTAAAGCGCTTGGTTTTGTCATGGGGGATGGCACGATGCACTTTCTGAATGGAACCGGTAATGGCGTCACCTGGTTTTTTGGCCAACCGGAAGATCTAGAAGACATCCGCAAGGATCTCAGCTTATGGTTTACGTGCTCCCGAGTCTATAGCCGGCGCCGCACTCACCGTATCGAAACCGATTACGGCCACGTGCGTTTTGAATCGGTCAACGCGTGTTTCCGTATCGGGTCCACAGCGTTCGCGACGCTCTTGGCCCTGTTGGGATGCCCCATTGGCAACAAGTCCTTGCAAAATTACGGAGTACCAGAGTGGTTGTTCGGTGCACCGTTATGGCAGAAACGACTCTTTCTGGCAGCTTACTTTGGTGCCGAACTGCAGAGTCCAAGGTCTTTTGCTGAACGGAATCGAAATTTTCCTTGTCCGATCTTAACTGTCCAGAAGAACGAGCGATACGCTGGCAGCGGGCGGCGCTTTTTGTCACAGATCGCGAATCTGATGAAAGAGCTTGGTGTTGAGACGCTTGGAATCGAAGAACGTCGAGAGCGTGTTCGTCGGAAGCACGGTATTTCCCATCGATTGCGGCTCCTCTTCTCGTCTCGACCAGAGCATTTGCGTTTGCTGTACACCCGTATCGGCTTCGAGTACCACCGGAAAAAGCGCGCAGAAGCCGCTGTTGTTGCGGCCTACCAGGCGTCGAAAGAAACGGCATGGGCTGTTCGACGAGACGCCATGGAGAAGATTCTTGAGTTCCGGGCGACTTCAGGAGTGGGCGCCAAAAAGATTTTGGCGCAACTGATCCCCACGGGTGCCTCAACAACGCTGCAGGTCAACCTCAGGTTTGTGGAGCGAACAATTTATGGTGGGGCATACCGTACAGTGCGCGTCGAGGAAAACTTCGAATCGTATCCTGAGTTTCGCAAACGGGTGACGAAAGGGCTTGAGGGTAGTGGGTTAGTCTGGGAAACCATTCAGAGTATTTGCCCGCGCCACGATGTCGAGCAGGTTTACGATATCACGGTGGATCATCCCGATCATAATTTCGTTGCGCACGGGTTCATCGTGCACAACTGCGGCGTCAGATTGGTGCGCACCGACCTGACGGTCGAGGAGGTCCAGCCGAAGCTGCGCACCCTCGTCGCCTCGCTCTTCAACGACATCCCCTGCGGGGTCGGGATGCGCGGCGAGATCCGCGTCGGGAAGAAGGACGCCGCGCGGCTCATGACGCAGGGCTCGCGCTGGGTCATCGGCAAGGGCTACGGCGTGGCCGACGACGCGGCGCACACCGAGTCGGAAGGTTGCCTCCCCGACGCCGACCCGGCCGCCGTGTCCGAGCGGGCGTTCCAGCGCGGCAGCGACCAGCTCGGCACGCTGGGCTCGGGCAACCACTTCCTCGAGGTGCAGGCGGTGGACACGGTGTACGATGAAGCGGCCGCCAACGTCTTCGGGCTGGTGCCGGGCCAGGTGACCGTGATGATCCACTCCGGCTCGCGCGGCTTCGGCTACCAGATCTGCGACGACTACCTCGACGTCACGGCGCGCGCGATGGCCAAGTACGGCATCGCGGTGCCCGACCGGCAGCTGGCCTGCGCGCCGATCAACTCCGAGGAGGGGCGCGCGTACCTCGGGGCCATGCGCTGTGCGGCCAACTATGCCTGGGCGAACCGCCAATGCCTCATGCACCTCATGCGGCTCACGTTCGAGCGGGTCTTCGAGACGAGCTGGGAGTCGATGGGCATGCACCTGGTCTACGACGTCGCGCACAACATCGCCAAGTTCGAGCGGCACCAGGTGAACGGCGGCGAGCGGCTCCTCTGCGTCCACCGCAAGGGGGCCACCCGGGCCTTCCCGCCAGGCCACCCGGAGACCCCCGATGCGTATAAAGCGATCGGGCAACCGGTCATTATCCCCGGCGACATGGGCCGCAACTCGTACGTGCTGGTTGGGACCCAGGCCGCGATGGAGGAAAGCTTCGGCAGCTGCTGCCACGGGGCCGGACGCGTCATGTCGCGATCGGAGGCGGTGCGCAAAGCCGCCGGGCGCTCGATCGAGCAGGAGCTGGAGCGCCAGGGGGTGATCGTTATGGGCCGTGGGCGCAAGGGGGTGGCGGAAGAGCAGCCCGCGGCCTACAAGGACGTCAACGACGTCGTGCGGGTCGTCCACAACGCGGGGCTCGCGCGCCGGGTGGCCCGGATGCGTCCGCTCGGGGTGATTAAAGGGTGAAGGGCGGGGGGTGTAGGGTGCACGACCTGAAGCTATTGCGCGAACGACCGGACATTCTGCGGGACGCGCTGACGCGGCGGGGCATTCCGCTGTCGCTGGAACCACTATTTGGAATGGAGCGGCAGCGCCGGGAGCTGCTGACCGCCATCGAGCAGGACCGGCACCGGCTCAAGCAGAGCTCGGAGGAGTTTGGCAAGCAGAAGGCGGCCGGCAAGGCGGCGGCACCGCCGGCGGAGCTCAAGCCGCTCTCCGATGGCATCAAGCAGCGCGAGCAGCAGCTCAAGGAGGTCGAGGACCGCATCAGCTCAGATCTCGCTCTCGTACCCAACATTCCCCACGCGTCGGTGCCGACCGGCGATGCGCGGCTCAACCGGATTGAGCGCACCATTGGCGCGAAGCCGACCTTCAGCTTCAAGCCAAAGACACACATGGAGCTCGCCACCTCATTGGAGCTGATCGATTTTGAGCGGGCGGCGAAGATCACCGGCTCGCACTTTCCGCTGTTCACCGGCCAAGGGGCCAGGCTTGAGCGGGCGCTGATCAATTGGATGCTGGAGGTGCACACAACGGAGCACGGCTACACCGAGGTCTCGCCGCCGTTTCTGGTGAACCGGGCCTCCATGTTCGGCACCGGGCAGCTCCCGAAGTTCGAAGAGGACATGTACCGGCTCAAGGACGACGACCTGTTCCTGGTGCCGACGGCCGAGGTGCCGGTGACAAACCTGCATCGCGATGAGATCCTCGAGGAGGCACGACTCCCGCTGAAATACGCGGCCTATACGGCTTGCTTCCGTCGAGAGGCGGGTTCCTACGGCAAGGAGACTAAGGGGCTCGTTCGGGTCCACCAGTTTGACAAGGTGGAGATGGTCAAGTTTGCAACCCCAGAAACGTCGTACGAGGAGCTGGAGCGGCTCGTGGCCGATGCGGAAGTCATCCTGAAGCGACTGGGTCTGCACTATCGCGTCGTCTGTCTGGCAAGCGGGGACCTGGGATTTTCTGCGGCGAAATGCTACGACCTTGAGGCGTGGGCGCCCGGCCTGAACCAGTATTTGGAAGTGTCCAGTTGCAGCAATTTCGAGGCGTTCCAGGCCCGACGAGCGAACCTCCGCTACCGGCAGGCGTCGACGAAGAAGACGGCGCACGTCCATACGCTCAACGGCTCCGGCGTTGCGCTCGCCCGTACGCTCATCTGCTTGTTGGAGACCTGCCAGCGGCCGGACGGGCGGGTCACCGTCCCCGGACCGCTCCGGCCTTATCTGGATGGGCACGAGACGCTCTAACTTCACAGCCCTTCTCGCCCGCCTTGTGAAAGCCGCCATGGCGGCGGTGGTCATTCCCTTGGCGGTGGGATTGGTGTTGGGGATGCTCAACCAATTGGAGTCAGTGACGCTCGCCGGATCGACGGCACGCCGCTGGATCGAGTGGGGTGTTGGCGCCTACGTGGGCCTGCATGTGCTCCTCTACCGTCCCGTCGCGGTGTTTCGCGCAAGCCATCGCTTGTTTGCGTCGCTGGCGGTGTGGCTCTTCGGGGGACAGGTGGCCAGCGTGGAATCAGCGGGAGGCGCAGACCGCAAGGGGTCCAAAGGGGCCAAAGGCGAGGCGGGCGCGATGGGTTCTCCGCTGGTCGCGTTCAGCCCGTACGTCATTCCGCTCTATACGATTCTCGTCTGCGGGCTGAGCTGGCTGCTGCGGCGCTCGGTGGATCGCGCCTGGCTCGACGCCCTCACCTGCTGGCTGATTGGCGCGACCATCGCGTTCCATTGGCTGATGACGGCGGATGAGCTGCAGCAGCAGCGCGGTCGATGGCATGTGGAGACCTATCTCCTGGCGATTGGGCTGGTGTTTGTCGTGACGCTGCTCCTTGGCGGCGCATGCCTGCCGGGAGCGATTCCAGAGTTCTCCTTCACTCAAGCGCTGGGTGATGGGCTGTCCCGGGCTCAGGCGATGTATGCCACGCTCATCCAGCGGCTGTTCTTGTGAATTCGGAGGAGTGGCTCGAGTGGCTGAAGGCGGCGGTCTTGAAAACCGCTGTCCACCGCAAGGTGGACCGTAGGTTCGAATCCTACCTCCTCCGTTCTGCTTCGCTCCGCCTTCGGCGGAGCTTCGCAGCAACAGGTGTGGCGGCGAAGCAGAACGCCGCTCCGAAGCTCAGCCGACAGGCTGAGCGAAGGAGGGCGCGACTCACTGAGGCGGGCTCGATCTCTATTGCACAATTCGCTGGATCCCGGAGAGGTGGCTCGAGTCCGGTTGAAGGCGCCGCTCTCGAAAAGCGGTAGGGCTGCAAGGCCCTCGTGGGTTCGAATCCCACCCTCTCCGCCATCTGTACGGCAACACATCACGTTTGTGTCATGTGAAACGTGTAATGTGAAGGCGCGATCTGACGGTTTTTATCCCACAGTACACATGGAACATTACACAGGAGGAGGCCTTTTCCATTAGAATGGAGAGGTGTCTGAGGGGCCGAAGGAGCGCGACCGGAAATCGCGTAGCTGCCGAAAGGCGGCTCGTGGGTTCGAATCCCACCCTCTCCGCCATTTGGAGTGACGGGTGATGAGTGGTGAGAGTCGCAGCGACCCGACAAGCTTCCGTACCCGGCATGCGGTTCGCGGCCCTTGCCTCGTCACTCACCACTCGACACTCGTCACTGAGTTCGCGCCCATAGCTCAATTGGATAGAGCGTCGGCCTGCGGAGCCGAAGGTTAGTGGTTCGATCCCACTTGGGCGCATTCGTTTCGTGAAAATCAGGCCGTCCGTGTAGCGTGCAACCTGTAACGGATTGTAACGGATAAGGGAACGCATGACGACGGAGAAGCCGGACGAGCAGCATATGCGCGAGGCGCTCAAAGAGGCGGAGCGGGCGCTGGCCTCGAAAGACCGACCCGTCGGCGCAGTCATCGTGCATCAAGAGCGTGTGATCGCGCGGGCCTGTCATCAAGTGAAGCTGTTGCGCGACCCCACCGCGCACGCGACCATCATCGCGATCACGCAGGCGGCCAATGCGCTGCAGGTGGACCAGCTGCCCGAAGCCGTCGTCTACGTGACGCAGGAGCCGTGCGCGATGTGCGTCGGCGCGCTGCTTCTCTCCGGCGCCTCCCGGCTGGTGTTCGGGGCCGCGGATCCCAAGCGAGGCGCGTGCGGCTCAGCGGTCGATCTCACCAGCAACGAGCGGCTGAACCGCCGGCTGACCGTCGTGCGGGATGTCCTGGCCGGCGAGTGCCACGCGCTTCTGCGAAAGGCGGCGGTCGGAGCCGAGATTTGATTCATGAGGGTACAGTTTTCTCCAGGACAGCAACGAGCTTTTCTGGAAGAGGTCCAGCGAGCTACGGGGGCGGATCTCGCCAGTCTCGCAGGCCGGCTTGGAGGGTGCGGTCGGACCTTGCGGGATTGGCGGCGTGAGAAATGGCAGATGGACGAGCGTTCTCTAAATCACCTCTGCCGACTCGCGAAGCATTCCAGACCACGCCGCATCACGCTATTGTCAGAGCACTGGAGCGCCCAGAAGGCAGCTCGACTTGGGGGCAGACGTCGGATGGAATTACACGGCCCCCTGGGAACGTTTGAAGGCCGCAGGAAGGGTAGGTTAGCAGCGATCGCAAGGTTTCGGGCAAATCCAGAGCTTGCGCGGGAACGAGGCTTTGTGGCGCGAAAGCCCATTACAAAACCTGCACCATCGGAACTGCTGGCCGAATTCGTCGGCATTATGCTGGGTGACGGTGGCGTGAGGAACTCCTGGCAGCTTACGATTTCGTTCAATGGCCGCGAAGATCGGGCCTATGCTGATTGGATCTCCAAATTGGTTCAACGTCTTTTCTCGCTGACACCGACGTATCTCATCCGTGAGCAGCTTGGCGCTGCCGATCTGCTTGTTTCATCCACGGAGCTGGTAGACTTTCTTGTGCAGTATGGCGTCCCTCGCGGGCATAAGTTGAGGCATGGGCTGTCGATCCCAACATGGGTGATGGAGAGTTCTCGATATCGGCTAGCGTGTTTGCGCGGGTTGATCGATACTGATGGGAGCGTCTATGCGCATCGCTATCGGATTAATGGGACAACCTATCAGTATGCCAAAATATGCTTTTCGAGCGCCTCGCCGGATCTCTTGAGCGACGTCTATCGAGTCTTGAAAGAATTAGGCTACTCGCCACGGCTCAATAGCCGGTGTGTGTACTTGGAGCGGTCTAGCGATGTCGATCGCTATTTTTCCGAGATCGGGACGCATAATCCCCGATACCAACGACGTTATGAAGATGCTGTCCGGCATCGAGGCCGGTCCGATGGGTGTGGAGAGGTGCGAGAGTTGGCTGATTCGAGCGCACTGCTAATGCGCTAGGGGGCCAAAAGC
>JACPXS010000128.1 GCA_016196415.1 Candidatus Omnitrophota bacterium | reverse complement strand
GGCAAGATTTCACAATCACGACTTTGCGAGACGGCTTTGGGGTTTGTGCGCGACAAAACGCCTCGAAGCTGGCGATGGCGTTTTCATCAATCGGCTCCGCTTGAACGGTGGCGCACCACCGTTTGCCCTGCCCGTCGGCGATGAGGTACGCTTCAACTCCAGCGACGTGAGGGCGGTGGGTGTTGATCGTCTCGAACTTCGGCAACCGACCCGTCTTCGAATCGAGCACCACCGTATCGTCGCAGAACGCGGTGAAGAGCCTGACGACCTGCTCCGAGAACGAAAGCTGCTGCGCGTGGGTCCACTGGGTCCACAGCGAGCGGAGCGACTGTTCAAATCGCGCCCGGACTTCGACTGGGCCGAGTCGGAGGTCGGATCGCTGCGAGGCCAGGATGGTGGAGAGCCAGCATCGCAGCACAGGGTCAGGGACGACCCAGCACATCCCCTTTCGCTGCACCAGGTCCTGTTCCGCAAGCCGCTGCAGCGCTTCAGCGAGCCCTGAGCGCCCGATCCGTTTTGAGAGTTCTGTCGTGGTGCGGACGCCCCCCGCGATGTGAATCAGCGCTTCGGTCGCCCGTGTGCCCAGGCGACCGTGCGAGCAGCCCTCCATGCGCGACACACACCATTGGTGGAGGGGACCTTCAGTCGCCCCCAGCACGTCCCACGCCGTTTGGAAAAAGAGGAGTTCGATTGAGCTCGGTCGCGTGCTGAGGCTTGCCAGCTCTCTCAGCCGTTTTAAGAACACGACCAAGTACCACGGATAGGTTCCCAACCACCGGATGAGAAAGGGGACTATCGCCTCGACCCCGCGGATCCCTTTCAGCTCTTGGCGGATCCACGACGTCGTGGGATCAGGGTCAATGGCGTCGAGCGTGAGCAGCTCAAATTGACCGAAGAGCAGTTGCAGCCGTTCCCGGAGAATGCTTCGGGCTCGATAGATGGAGGAGCTGGAGAGGATGAAGAGCGTTGAGGGCCATGTCATGACCCGCTTGCCCAACTCATGAAAGGCGTGGCCGAGGCCGAGCGCTTCAAGGCAGAGAAACTCATCCAAGATGAGCACGCAAGATCCGCCCCGCTCTCCCAGGAGGATGGGAATCGTGTCCAGCGCGCGATTGAACGCTTCGCCATAGAGTCGCCTGGTGATGAGTCCTTCGACGGCCCGAATGGCCTCGACGGTTCGAGGCACCCGCCCTTCAGCGTGCTGAAGGAGCGCGTCAAACGGCACCGGCGCTGTCTTGATCATCGAATCGAGCGCTCCAAGGGACTGGCTTGGGGGTCCGCCCGTCGGTTCGTTCAAGTCCGGGCTTGCTGATCGGAGGACCGCAGAGAGGAATCGTTGCAGAAAACTTCGGCACGACTCGCGGTAGAGAGGACAATAGATCGGCAGGACCTGAGGCAGCGGCTGCGCGAGCAGGTTCTGGAGCTGAAAGGTCTTGCCGCTTCCGGGCGGGCCCAAGATGGCGAGGTTGTGTCGGAATCCTTCCCGAAACGCATCAAGCTGCTGGCGAAGCCGATTCGCCAACTCAGGACGGAAATTGGTCACAGCGGTCATGAAGGTGACGTCAGTGGTTCCGCACGGTCGCTGAGCGTTGATTAGCCCGTTGGCAGCAGCGACAGGGTGTTCTTTGGTGTCGGCCCGTAGCGAATTTCAAAGTGCACCGCGTTTGCGCCGCTGCTCCCCAGGGGGACGCCTTGTCGTAACTCCGCGCCCGGGACCACGAGAATCTGGTCCAACCCGGAGTAGATGCTCAGGTACCCATCCCAATGATCCAGCACGACCGTTTTCCCCCAGCCGGATAGCTGTTTGGTGGCCACGGTGACGCGTCCGCTACGTGAGGCTCGCACGAGATTCCCGGGTGACGCCATAATATCGACGCCATACGCTCCACCGGAAGTGCGGAGAGTCCCTCTGACCGGCCAGAGAAATTGGTTTGATTCTTTCGGTAATGGGATGAAGAGCTGCTGTCCGACTGCGAGCGTGGCGGCATCTGGCAGGCGGTTTGCCGCTGCCAGGGTTTGCGGATCCAACCCATAGGAGCGGGCAATGCGCCACAGCGTTTCCCCGAGACGGACGCGATGGTACGAGCCTTGGAGGGTGGGAAGGGCTTGTGGAGCGGTGCGGTATGGCGCAGATGTCGTGGCGCATCCAAGGACGGAGCCGATCACCACGCAGGCAGAGGCGATGCCTCGGACGGCTTGTGCCATTACGTTTGGATTCCTCTTCTCAAGGGTTGTTCGGCGATGTCTGGAGCGGGTAGCGGGAATCGAACCCGCGTAACTAGCTTGGGAAGCTAGCGCACTGCCACTGTGCTATACCCGCGTCGCTCATTGCTGGCGTCGCGCCTTCCCCTGCCCCAGCGATCTCATGACCGTTCAGTGCGGGCTGGTCCATCGTTCAGCGGAACGAGCGCAACCGCACACGGCGTCTTGCGCTCGAACGTTGAATCACACGAGAAGGCGAAGCGTGCACCATTATAGCGTTTGCGCGCCCGTTGCACGAAAGAATTGTGTCACGCGCTGTTTCAGTGCTCGGGTGGCCGCTTCGGGATTGTCCGCGCCGCAGACCGCGCGAACCACCGCGACGCACGTCGCGCCTGCCTCGAGCACCAGGGCCGCATTGCCCTGGTCGATGCCGCCGATACAGACCATGGGCCGATGCATCTGGGGCGTGACGTCGTTGATGAGCGCGATTCCAACGCTGCTGTAGTCCGGCTTTGTCGGGGTGGGAAAGATCGGGCCGAGAGCCAGGTAATCGACGCCTTCGGCTTGTGCCGCAAGCGCCTGCTCAAGGCTGTGGGTTGATTTGCCGATGAGTCGGCTGGATCCCAGCAGATCCCGCGCGCAGGGAATGGGCAGATCGTCTTGTCCCAGATGCACGCCGTCAGCGCCGGTGGCGAGCACAAGGTCCGCGCGGTCATTGAGGATGAGCGGGATGCCGGCCTTGCGGGTTGCCGGGAGCAGGCGGGCCGCCGCATCGAGGAGTCGACGGGCCGGACCCGTTTTGTCGCGGAGTTGGATGGCGTCCGCTCCTCCGCGGATGGCGGCTGCGGCCACATCGGCCGCATCGCGAGCGCCCACCGCGTCGCGGTCAACGATGACGTAGAGCCGCCACGCTGAGCAAGGCTTGACGTTCCACGCCATAGGTCCGGAACCGGAGCTGTTGGAAGGAGGCGGTCGCATGCGGCGCGAGCAGTCGCGTGCACTCTTCCAGCGTTCTCAAGGATTCTTTCACGCGTTGGAAGTTGATAAGGAGTAACTGTTCCAGGGACGAGACCGCTGAGGCCCTTGCCCGTCTGCCCACGTCCCGCCGGCTGTTTCGCGCTCGCACCAGCGCAACACGGTTGATGGGCAAGAGGGTGACGGCTCGGGCAATGGCATGGCGGAGCGCGCGAGTCCTCGCCACGGGGCGCGATGACTCGACATAAAAGCGCAGGATGTCCTCACACACCCTGATCCCCTCGAGGGCTCGGTTGGCGTTGGCATCGATCATCCGCAAGACCGATGAGTGCCTCATCTGCCGGTTCGGATACGCTCGATCAGCCGAGTCGTCGAGTAGCCTTTGAGCAGCGGGAGGCGGACCACTCGCCCTCCGTGCCGTTGGAGGAGCGATCGGCCGACGATGCGGCGGGGTCCCCAATCAGCCCCCTTCACGAGCACGTGGGGCCGGAGCCGCTCGATCACGCGAAGCGGGGTAGGCTCATCAAAGATCGTGACATAGTCTACGCTCTCAAGCGCGGCCAGGAGGAGCGCGCGGTCTCGCTGCGCGAGAATCGGTCGTCCGGGACCCTTGAGTGATCTGACGGATCGATCGCTATTCACGCCGACGATGAGGAGATCGCCATGGCGTTTGGCCTCCTCGAGGAGCTTGATATGGCCCACGTGGAGCAAATCGAAGCAGCCGTTGGTAAACACGACCGAGCATCCCCGAGAGGCGGCTTGGCGCACGATCCGGGCGAGGATCGCTGCGTCCTTGATCTTACGTCGGGCGGTTGGGTTGCGTAGGTGAGAGCGCGTCATCGACTAGCCCGCAGAGGATGTGGCCGATGGTCAGATGGGCTTCTTGTATCCTGGCCGTGACCGGGGAAGGCACTCGGATACACAGATTGCAGATCGCCGCCATCTGTCCGCCCGACGCGCCCGTCAAGCCGATCGTGGTGAGGTGGAGCGTGCGCGCCGCCTGAAGGCCACGGATCACGTTGGGGGAGTTGCCTGAGGTGGAGAGCCCAACCGCCACATCACCGGCCTGGGCCAGCCCCTCGAGCTGTCGAGCAAAAATCTGGTCAAAGGCGTAGTCGTTTCCGATCGCGGTCACGCTGGCCATGTTTTCGGTCAGGGATATGGAGGGGAGTGCTTGGCGTTCTCGTTGGAACCGTCCGACAAACTCGGCAGCCATGTGTTGGCTCTGGGTGGCCGAGCCGCCGTTCCCAAACCAGATGATTTTCCGTCCGGCTTGGATCGCCTTGGTCATCGCCTCCCCTGCCGCTGCGATCAGCGTAATCTGCTCCTCAGGCAGCTCCGCGTGGAGCGCGGCTGTTTCCCGGAGACATGACCGGATGCGCTCAGAACGATTCGCCGCGTGGGGCATGGACATCGGTCACCCAAAGAAAATCTTGGCGATGGTGTAGAGTTCCATATCGACGGTCTTGAGCGCTCCGGTGCCTTGCTCGATCGGGACTGAGACGATCTTGTTGCCTTGAAGGCTGACCATGCGACCGAATTGTCCCGCGAGCACCAGCTCGACGGCCTTGACGCCGAAGCGGGTCCCCAGGATTCGATCAAACGCCGTTGGGCTACCGCCGCGCTGGAGATGACCCAAGACCGTCACCCGTGTTTCATAGCCGGTTCGCTGCTCGATCAGGTTGCCGAGGGCGTGGCCGATGCCCCCGAGCCGGACGTGGCCGAACTCATCCAGCTTCTCCTCCAGCACCACAGTCGCGTTTTCCTTAAACTTGGCTCCCTCAGCAACGACCACGATGCTGAAGTCTTTCCCGCGGGCATGGCGTTTCTTGATGATCGCACACACCGCATCCAGGTCGATCGGTTCCTCAGGAATTAGGATGACGTCCGCCCCGCCGGCGATTCCCGCCGAGGTGGCGATCCAGCCGGCATGGCGGCCCATGACCTCCGCGACCATGATGCGGTGGTGGCTTTCAGCCGTCGTGTGGAGGCGATCGATCGCCTCCATCGCGAGGTTGACGGCCGGGTCGAACCCAAATGTATAGTCCGTCATGGAGAGGTCGTTATCGATGGTCTTCGGGACCCCGACGACCTTCAGGCCGTCTTTGATCAGCTTCGTGGCGGCCCCCAGGGTGTCTTCCCCGCCCACGGCGATGAGCGCATCCAATCCCAACCGTTTCACGGTGGCCTGCAATCGCTCAAGATCCGCCGGCTGTTTGTACGGGTTGGTTCGGGAGGTTCCCAGGATCGTCCCGCCTTTTGGCAGAATCCCAGAGACGGACTGCAGGTCAAGCGGGACGGTGTCGCCTTCGATCAGTCCCTTCCATCCGTTGCGGATGCCCACTACGGCGAGCCCCGCTTGAATCGCGCGTCTGGTGACGGCTCGGATGACCGGATTTAACCCGGGACAATCCCCTCCGCCGGTGAGGAGGCCCAATCGACGAATCTCGGTCATGCCGACCGCTCCTCATCGCGGGGGCTGATCGTCCATCGAGCCCCTGACGTCAGGCGCGCGTGTCTGCTCCAGCGTTGTCGTTGACTCATTCGCCCTCTCCGAGTTGGAGCTGTCGATCGATATAATCGGTGCTGAGCTGACCTCGCCAGAATGTGGGGTCACTGAAGATCTGCTTATGGAGTGGAATGGTCGTGCGGATCGGCTCGATCACACATTCTTCCAATGCGCGCTGCATGACTCGAATGGCGTCTTCCCGGGTGGCGCCGACCGTGATCAGTTTTGCCAGTAACGAGTCATAAAACGGGGGCACGTCGTAGCCGGCGAACACGTGCGTGTCGACGCGCACGCCCCGTCCTCCGGGGAGGTGGCATTGGGCGATATGACCGGGACACGGGGAGAAGCCGTTCAAGGGGTCTTCCGCATTGATGCGGCACTCAATCGCCCAGCCCTCCAACGACACATCGTCCTGCTTAAGGGTCAGCGACTCCCCGGCCGCGACCCGAATCTGTTCTTTGATGAGATCGATGCCGGTCACCATTTCCGTGACCGGATGCTCCACTTGAATCCGCGTGTTCATCTCAATGAAGTAGAAGGCGCCGTCCTTGTCGAGGAGAAATTCCACGGTTCCGACCGACACGTACCCAGCGGCCTTCGCCGCCCTGACCGCGAGCTCCCCCATTTTCCGGCGAAGTTTGGCGTCGACCGCGGGCGAGGGCGATTCCTCAATCAATTTTTGATGACGGCGCTGGATCGTGCAGTCGCGCTCCCCGAGATGGAGCATATGGCCGGACTTGTCCGCCAGGATCTGAAACTCGATGTGCCGGGGTTCCTGGAGGTACTTCTCGATAAACACATCCCCGTTGCCGAAGCTCGCTTCGGCTTCCGCCTGGCAGGTCATGAGCGCGCTGATGAGCCGCACATCGTTGTGGCACACCCGCATGCCCCGTCCACCACCACCGGCCGCGGCTTTCACGATCACGGGATATTGGATCCGCTTGGCGGTTTTGAGCGCGTCGTCTTTATTGCGAATGGCGGACATGCTGCCGGGGATGATGGGGATGCCGGTCTTGCGCATGAGATCCTTGGCCGCAATCTTGTCTCCCATGAGCCGAATGACCTGCGCCGGCGGCCCGATGAAGGTGATGTTGCAGGAATCGCAGATCTCGGCGAAGTGGGCGTTCTGGGACAGAAAGCCATAGCCGGGATGGATCCCATCGACATCGGTGATCTCCGCGGCGCTGATGATGGCGGGGATGTTGAGATAGCTCTGTTCGGCTTTTGCGCCCCCGACACAGATCGCCTCATCCGCCAAGCGCACATGGAGGCTGTTCCGATCCGCCTCCGAGTAGACGGCGACCGTCCGGACGCCGAGCTCCTTGCAGGTGCGAATGACACGAACAGCGATTTCTCCGCGATTTGCGATCAGGATTTTTGAGAACATGGGCCACCGCCGCGGCTCGTGAAGGACTACGAGCGTGGCTCGACCACAAAGAGGGGCTGGCCAAACTCGACGGGGGAGCCGGTTTCCACCAGGACTTCGATGACGCGCCCCGGGATTTCCGATTTGATCTCATTCATCAACTTCATGGCTTCGATGATGCATACCACTTGGCCGACCTCGAGCTCCTGGCCGATTTCGGCAAACGGCGGCGCATCGGGAGCCGGAGCGCGGTAGAACGTACCGACCATCGGGGACTTGATGACGATGCGATGGCGTTCTTCGGCGGGTTGTTGGCCGGCGGGGGGCGCGGCAGGGTGAGGCACCCCCGTGACGTATTCCACCAGTTGAGGGGCGGGGCTGGACACCGCTTTTTTGAGTCGAATGCGCAGTCCCTGGTGTTCCATCTCCAGCTCCACCAGGCCGCGGCTTTCCATGAGCTGAAGCATTTCCTCAATTAACCGGAAGGCTTCCCGTTCGGACGACTTCAGCCGTTTGTCCACGCTGACCTCCGGTTTAGTCCGTGATCCCGTTTTGCCCGTTCGCCCGTTGTCCCATGTCACGGACCAACCGACCAACCGGCTCACGGGCAACGGGTTGCTACACGCGGGAGACGTAGGAGCCGGTTCTGGTGTCTACCCGAATCAGCTCTCCTGGGTCAATGAACAGCGGGACTTGGATGGTTGCGCCGGTTTCCAGCGCGGCGGGCTTCATGCCGCCCTTGGACGTATCTCCGCGCACCCCGGGTTCGGTGGACTGCACATGGACCTCGACGAACATGGGCGGTTGGATGCCGATCAACTGCCCATCGTGAAATTGGCCTTCGAGCTCCATGTTCTCCTTCAGGAATCCAGCGGCCTGTCCGAGTGAATCCGTCGGGACTTGAACCTCTTCATAGGACTTGGTATCCATGAGGTGAAAGGTGTCCGTTGTTCGGTAGAGGTATTGGAGGGTTCGCTTCTCGATATACGCGTCCTGGAACTTTTCGCCCGCCCGGAAGGTGCGCTCAAGGATGGACCCGTCTCGGAGCCGGCGGAGTTTGGTTCGGACAAACGCGCCCCCTTTGCCTGGTTTGACGTGTTGGAACTCCACGATGGCCCACAACTGCCCATCCATCAGGATGGTCTCTCCATTGCGGAATTCGGCCGTCGAAATCATCTCACGCGCGCTCCATCCATCGGTCGCATTCGCCAAAGGGTCATATTGTACGGAGGTTCGCGGCCACGGTCAACCCTGCCGGCGCCGTGACGCCCGCCGACGGGTTCGACCCCTCGACGCGGGCCCCCGCACGTTCGGCGTCGCCCCGTGACAGATCAGCGCCGCCTCCACCCCCAGGCGGTAACTGGCGGGGCCGAACCCACACACCTGACCCTTGCACACCGGCGCGATGAGCGACTGGTGTCGGAACGGTTCGCGCGCGTAGATGTTTGAGAGATGGACCTCGATCGCGGGAAGTCCTGACGCTTCGATGGCATCGCGGATGGCCACGCTGGTATGCGTATAGGCGGCCGGATTAATCACCAAGGCATCATAGCGCCGTTTGGCGCTGCCAATGCGCTCGACGATTTCGCCCTCGTGATTGGATTGGACGATCGTCAGGCTGGCTCCCCGTTTGGCGGCAAGCGCATGAAGCCCCCGGTTGATCGTCGCAAGATCCGCCGTGCCGTAGATCGTCGGCTGACGGCTTCCTAAGAGCTGGAGGTTTGGGCCATGGATGACCAGGATCTTTATCATTCCGCATTCCGCATGTTCATTGCGCCGGAGGTTGCTCGGCCTCTTCCAGCAGCATGACCGGGATGCCATCGCGGATTGGATAGCGGCGGCCGCATTGGACGCACACCAGGTGCTCTCCGGCATCGGTGACTGCCGCCTTGCAGGCTGGACACGCAAGGATCTCAAGCAACCGTTCATCCATCATGGCGTTCTCCCAGGGATGGCAGCGGGGTGAGCGCGATCGGCTCAGGCTCCGAAAGACCAGCCGAACTCTGCCGGCCGGCGTGGTAGTCCTTGATGCGGTTCAGCCGCGTCTCGAGTCGCTGATAACTCTTCGCGGTGATCTCTTGGTACTTCTCGCGGCCTTTCTCAAGGAGAGCGCCCAGATCCTCAAAACGTTCCTTGAATTTCGCGTAGTCTTGCCGGAACCCATCGATGGCTCTGACGATGTCCTGGATCGCCACCGTGTAGTGGTAGTTCTGCCACGCCTGCCAGATGATCCGCACCATGGCATAGAGCGTCCAGGGGCCGCAGAGGATGATTTTCTTCCGAAGACACTCATCGATGAGCTGCGGCATCCACTCATTGATCAGCCCGTAGACCTGCTCGTTGGGAATAAAGAGGAGGAGATAATCCACCGCGCGGTCGGACTGGGCCGTGTAGTCTCGTCGTTCCATCTCCCGGAGATGCTCCCGGACATCCTTGATAAAGGCTTCTCGGTGCCGTCGCTGATCCTCCTCATGGCTGGCCTCGCTGAACCTCAGGTAGTGTTCGAGCGGGAATTTCACATCCATGAAGAGGTAGTGATCCGCCGGCAGGAGAAAGGTGTAGTCAGGACGCCCCGCGCCGATCTCTTTCTCCCGCTGATACTGGATGCCCTCTTGGAGGCCGCAGAAGTGCAGGATGTCATCCGCCATCTTTTGCCCCCACTGGCCGCGCACTCGGGAATTGCCCAGGACTGCGACCAGGCTCGCCGTCGTCCGCTGCAACTGATCGGCTTCTTGCACGACACGCTTTAGTTCGCCTTCCAGCTTCCCGTATTTCCGGTCGCGGTCCGATTCAAAGCCCTTGACGAGCGCCTCGTACCGGCGGAGCTGATCTTCCAATCCTTTGATGGCGCTGTCAACGGCCTGTCGTTTCGAATCAAGGTCTCCCAATCCCCGCTCTCGTTCAACGGCCAGCTCGCGTTTTGCGAGACGGAGGAAGTCTTCCCCCATGTCTCGTAAGGCATGGCGCGAGAGTTCGGGAAACTGGGCCTTCAAGAGCTCCAGGGCCTTGGCCTGCTGGCGGCGACTCATCCATGCCATGGCCATCACACCCAGGATGACGAGGAGAAGACCCCAGAGGCCCATGGCCAGTCCCATCGCTAGGGGCCCGTCTTTGAGAGATAGCGCATCCGCAGTTGGTACAGCGTATCCTTGAACAGCTTCTCCTCCTCAACGGAGAGGTTGCCTCGTGTTTTCTCCTCCAGGACGCCGAGGAGATCGATCAGGTATTTGGCCTGCGGAAGGTTCACCGTCTGTTTGCGGGTGCTCGGATGCGGCATATCGCCCATCGCGATCAACGTTTCCATCGCTAAGCCTGAGATGAACAGGTCAAATCGCGCCTCCGGAACTTCCTCAGCGCCAGGCGGCTGTGGCGCCGCAGCGCCGCGCGCTGACGCTTGATTAGCCTGGGCAACCGTCTCTGCCGCACGTTTTTCTCGATCAGCCTGCTCTTTCCAGGTTTCGTCGACGCGTTTCTTGACCACCGGTTCGTCCATGTCGCTCCTCACTGCACCAGAATGCCCGCATACCCCGTGACAGAATTCGGATCGCCGCCTGCCGCGACACTCGTGCCATACGCGGCGAGGGTGGCTTGGCGCGCTCCCAGGGCTTTGGCGGTTTCCAGCACGCACGCGGCCGCGCCGTAGCCGCACATCCCCGCCGATTCACGCTGGGCATCGTGGACAAGGCCGGGGCCATCCAGCGCGCAGAGACGCGCCACGAGTCGGCGATCTTGCTCCGCACCGTTTGGTTCAGTCTGGTAGTGCGAGAGGTCCGAACTTGCGATGAGCAGGACGGGTTCTTCGTGCATCCTCACCACGTGGGCGATCGCTTCAGCCAAGCGCCAGCACTCCGTCACGTTATCGCAGCCCATAATGATGGGCGTGATGGTCAAATCCTGAGGGCCCAGGTGCTGGAGGAATGGCAGGACGACTTCAATCGCATGCTCTCCGCGTTGAAACGAGGCGTCAGGCTCAAGGAAGGGGCACCGCGCGCGAAGCGCCTCGGCGCTTTCCGAATCCACCGGGACGTCGCCCAAGGGGGTTCGGTACGCTCCTCCGACTAGCAGGCTCCAGGGTCTCCAGCCATCCGTGTGAGAGGGGCCGATGATGAGACAGCGGCGAGGGATGACGACGCGCGCAAGCGTCGCTCCGGCGATTGCGCCAGAGTGGCGAAAGCTGCCATGCGGCACGATGACCGCGCAGGCCGCCATCATCGGTGGTTCGGTCTTCGCCAACGCCTCCACCTCGTTCCTGAGCGTGTCAGGATCCGCCGGGTAGTAGTAGCCCGCGACCGAGGGTCGGCGAATGGCATCTCGTATGAGGACGTCCTGCCCTGCCGTGGTAGCAACACGTCCTGCTCGTGGCCCCCTGGAGCTCATGGGCGAGGGATGCGTGTCGCCGGATGTCCATTGGGAGCAATAAGGACCTGGCTGCGCTCCTGCATGGTGAGGTAATGATGTGCCGCCTCGTTGACCATGGAGACGGTGACCGCGTTGATCTTTGGCTCATACGTGGTCCACGCATCAAATCCCAGTCCATAGAGCTCATCAAGCGAAGCCCGTTTCGCCAGTCCCACCAGGTGTTCAAGATCCATTCGGTGCTGCCCGATCAAGTAGCGTTTCGCCTGCTCAACCTCGGCCTCGGTGAAGCCGTTGCTGAGCGCCAGGCGGAGCTGTTCGTCAAGCACCTTCAGGACGGTTGTCTGCTCGTTCGGGCGGGTCGCCGCATAGATCAACAAATAGCCTGGATCCCATCCCGGCACATGCACCGCTCCGAGCGTATAGGAAAGCCCGTGCTCCTCACGGACAGCTTGAAAGAGGCGTCCCGACATGCCCGAAAGGATCGCCGTGAGGACATCCACGGCGTATCGGTCCGGCGAGGTATACGTGCTCCCAAAAAAGCCCAGCATGATCAGCGCCTGTTCCTTCTCCATGACCTGGGAGGTCTCCCGGATGCCCTCGTGATGGGCTTCCGGAAGCCGTTGAGGCCATGGCGTGGCGGCGGCTCGCATCATGCCGAACGATTGTCGGAGTTGGCGCGCCACGGCCTGGGCGTCGAGATCGCCAAAGACGGTCACCACGGCGTTCGATGGCACGAGCCACTGCCTGACGAACTCCAGGCATTCGGCGCGCGTCAACGCCCCGACGGTGTTCCGGTCGCCCAGCGGGTGAAAGCGGTACGGGTGGGAGTCAAACAAGGTTCGACGAAGCAGCCGACCGCCGACGTCGAAGATCTCGTCGTCTTGAGCCTGAAGCTGCTTGGCGATGAGTTGGCGCTGCACCTGCAACGCATCATCAGGAACGGTCGACTGCGTCACCAGCTCGTGCATGAGGGCCAAGCCCTGCGGCAGGTCTTGCGCCAGCAACTGGAGGACCACGCCGAGCCCGTCACGTCCGCTAAACGGCTCCAACGTGCCTCCGACCGACTCGACTTGCTGGGCGATTTCCAAGGCGGTTTTGCGCGCGGTTCCTTTGGTGAGCATCTGGGCCACCAGATTGGAGAGTCCCTGCGTGTGTTCCGTTTCGACGCGCACGCCTCCGCGAAACGCCACGACGATCGCCGCAATCGGCAGGGAGCGCTCAATGCCGATCAGTGTCGTCATCCCGTTGGGAAGGGTGGCCTTTTCCACGAGGGTGCGGGCAGGCTCCTGGCGAGACGGGGCGGCCGTCTGCGGTTTCGCGGCGGGCGGGCGGATGACGGCCGTGGTCATCCTCGCGCGGTCACAGTAGCGTTGCGCAACGTGCTGAACCTGTTGGCGGGTCACCTGCGCCACCCCCGAGACGTAGTGACGGGAAAACAGCGGATCGCCGGTTGCGCTCATCGAGCTGGCCAGATCGCCGGCTCTGGCTTCGACGGTTTGCAAGCCGAAGAGGTAGTCCGCGATCACGGTCTTCTTCGCTTTTTCCAACTCCGCTTCACGAATGCCCTGCTGTTTGATCTCATCCAAGATGTGGAGCGCAGCGTCAGTCGCAGCGGCCACCTGCTCAGGATCGGTTCGAAATTGGACCGCAAAGATTCCGGGATCATACGGGGTGTAGTTCCACGCCGAAACCGTATGCGCCAGTTGTCGTGTTCGAACGAGGCTGTCGTAGAGCCGCGAGCTGTCGCCCCGACCGATGATGCTGGCCAGGACGTCGAGGGAGTAGAGCTCGGGATCGGCGAGCCGTACCGAGGAAAAACCCAGCATGACGTAGGCCGCCTGGACCGGCAGCTCTACGAGTACCTCTTTTGCGCTTGCCGACGGGGGCTCAAGCGGGACGACTTGATGGAGCGGGTCGGCGGTTCCACGAGGCCACGCGCCGAACACCGTCTTGGCAAGCTCAGGAAACACCGCAGGATCCAAATCCCCGGCGCACGACACCGTGATGTTCTGCGGCTGATATTGAGCGGCGTAAAACGCCGCGAGATCCTTGACCGTGAGGAGCTCAAGCGATGGTTGGTAGCCCAGGATCGGATGGCGGTAGGGGTGCTCCAGGAGATGCCGGCTCCAGAAGAGTTGCTGGATGCGGCGCTCCGGATCATCGAGATTCATCTGAATCTCGGAGATGATGACCGCGCGTTCTTTGGTGAACTCCGCCTGATCAAACACCGCGTGCTGGAGGATGTCGGCCAGCAAGGCCAGGGCTTCCTTCAGGTACCGCGATTCGACAAAGAGCGACACCCCGGTGACGTCGAATGATGTGAAGGCATTGATCGTGCCGCCGTAGCG
>JACPXS010000009.1 GCA_016196415.1 Candidatus Omnitrophota bacterium | reverse complement strand
TCCTCGCCCAGCGACTATCGCGCTGGTGCTGCGGGCGGACATGGGGACCCCGGCTCTGCCTCGACTGCGCTCGGCATTCGTCCCGAGCGACCCCACACGCTTCGCTTTGCGAAGCAAAGCGTCTGAGGGAGTCGAGGGACTCCGCGTCACCCGCTGCTACGCAGCGGATTTTCGACAGAGCAGCAGTTACCACAAGATCTAGCCCTTTTCGAGTTCACGGCTCGATCGCCGCCTTCTGCCTTACTGCCTACGGCTTACTGCCTGCTGCCGTCTGACCCGTCACTGAGATCTCTCCTTCTTCCGATACACATTGAGCCCGATCTTGACGTCCGGGGCGCCGGGGACGTCCATGTTGCCTTCCGTTGTGGCGATGATGACGCTCTTGCCAGAAGCCGACGACCCCAGCTCCTTCGTCAGATCCACGGTCACCACCAGCGTTCCGTGCTCCACCTTCATCTCGACGTTCTTCATCGCGTTGGCCCTCGCGGGTTGACGGTTTCGTTACGCGTTCGCATGACGCGAGCCGGTTACCTGAGGAGGGCCACTTCTCCCACCTCAAACGCCCGCTGCATGCCGGAATCGAGCCGCACGACTAACCGGCCCTGCCCATCCAAATCCTGGGCGGTCCCTTCGAAGCGATGGGTGCCGGCTGTGATATGGACCGGTCGACCGAAGAGCCCCATCCACGGACGCAGCGCATTGCGGATGGGGCCAAACCCTTCCCGAGCCCAGACATCGTACCACGAGGCAACCTGACGACAGAACGCGCCGGTGAGGCGGTAGGGATCGGCCGATGCGCCAAGCGCGGCGAGCGATCCTGCCTGTTTTGGGAGCTGCCCGGGATCCGTGGCCACGTTGATGCCGATACCGACCACGACCGCGGCCCTGGCCTCCACCAAAATCCCGGCGACCTTCCGGTCGCTCACGAAGACATCGTTCGGCCATCGGATGACCGGAAACGCGCCGGTGAGCTGTTGGATGGCCTGGACGGTTGCCAGTCCTGCCACGAGCGAAAGCTGAGGCGTGTCGGCGGGCGGGCGGCTCGGCCTGAGGACGAGCGACAAGTACACGCCGCCCTCGGGAGAGTTCCAGGCTCGGCCCAACCGGCCTCTGCCGCGGTTCTGGCGCGCCGCAAAGACCAGCGCGCCTTCAGGGGCGCCGGAAGCCACCAGCGCATGCGCGATCTCCATGGTGGAACCGACGCGCTGAAACGCATAGAGCGGCTGTCCCAGGCGAGCGCCGCGCAGGTGCTCGGTGAGCCGGGTCTCAAGCGCTGGATCGCGTGTTTCCACTTCGTCCGCCCCCAGTGTTCTGGCGTCGTCGTCGGGATCGCGGGGATTGCTCACCGTCGGTCACGTGGTATTTCTCCGTGAAGGCCGCGATCTCATCGCGGAGCTGCGCGGCGCGCTCAAACTGAAGCCCCTTGGCGCAGACAAGCATTTCCTCCTCCAGGTCGGAGAGCACCTGCCGGATGCGATGCGCTTCGACCGATTGGCCGGACACCGTGACCGTCAGCGCTTCGGCTTGCCGCGCGACCTCGATGCTTTCCCGGATCGCTTTGACGATCGTGGTGGGGGTGATCTGGTGGTCGCGGTTGTACTCCAGCTGCTTGGCCCGGCGGCGGCTGGTCTCCGAGATCATGTGCTGCATGGCGCCCGTGACGTGATCGGCGTACAGGATGACCTCGCCGTTGACATGGCGGGCGGCGCGTCCGGCAACCTGGATTAAGGCCGTGGCCGAGCGCAGAAAACCTTCCTTGTCCGCATCGAGCACCGCGACCAGCGAGACCTCCGGCAGGTCCAAGCCCTCCCGAAGCAGGTTGATCCCGACGAGGCAATCGAACTCCCCTTTTCGCAGATCGCGCAGGATCTCCACCCGCTCGATCGCCTCGATTTCGGAATGGAGGTACTTCACGCGCAGCGCCGCCTCGCTGAGATAGCGGGTCAAGTCTTCGGCCATCCGCTTGGTGAGCGTGGTGACCAGAACCCGTTCCTGGCGTTGGGCCCGCGCCCGCACGGACTCGATCAAGTCATCGATCTGGCCCTGGGTGGGTTTTACGGTAATCCCAGGATCCACCAGGCCGGTCGGCCGGATGACCTGCTCCACCACCTCGCCGCCGCAGGCCTTCAACTCATACGGTCCCGGCGTCGCTGAAATGAAGATCACCTGATTGAGGAGCGACTCAAACTCTTCGAACCGTTGCGGGCGGTTGTCGAGCGCCGAGGGAAGCCGAAAGCCGTACTCGACGAGTGTGTCCTTGCGCGCCCGGTCCCCTTCATACATCCCGCGGACCTGCGGGATGGTGACGTGCGATTCATCGACGATCATCAGGGAATCCTTCGGGAAGTAGTCGATCAGGCAGGAGGGGCGGGAGCCCGGGGCGCGCCCGGACAACTGGCGCGAGTAATTCTCGACGCCATGGCAGAACCCCAGCTCCTTCAGCATTTCCAGGTCGTAGTTCGTGCGCGATTCGAGCCGTTGCGCTTCCAGGAGCTTGCCTTGCGTCTGGAAGCTGCGCACGCACTCCAAGAGCTCTTGCCGGATCGCCCAGCAGGCGGCATGGATTCGGTCCTTGTTGGTCACGAAGTGCTTGGCCGGGTAGATGGCGATCTGAGCCAACTCCGCCAGGGTGTCGCCGGTGAGCGGGTCGATTTCCCGGACCCGGGCGATGTGTCCGTGGTCCAGCTCGACCCGATACGCGGTCTGGCGGTAGGCGGGAAAGACGTCGATAACATCCCCGCGCGCCCGGAAGGCGCCTCGCTTGAAGTCCACGTCGTTGCGGGCGTAGTGGATCCCGACGAGCCAGGACAAGAGCTCATCCCGCCGCGCGGGTTTGCCCGTTGCGATCCAGACCATTTGCCCCTTGTACTCTTCCGGATCGCCGAGGCTGTAGATGCAGGACACGCTGGCCACCAGAATGACATCGCGCCGGCTCAGCAGCGAGCTCGTTGCGGAAAGGCGCAGCCGGTCAAGGTCGTCGTTGATCGACGCATCCTTCTCGATATAGGTGTCGGTCTGGGGCACATAGGCTTCCGGCTGGTAATAGTCGTAGTAGCTCACGAAGTACTCAACCGCGTTGTGCGGAAAGAGGCTCTTGAACTCGCTGTAGAGCTGCGCAGCCAGCGTCTTGTTGTGAGAGAGCACGAGGGTCGGTTTATTGATGGCGGCGATCACGTGGGACACGGCGAACGTCTTGCCGGAGCCGGTAACCCCCAGCAGGGTTTGGAACTTCTTCCCTTCCCTGAGTCCGTGTGTGAGTGCTTCAATCGCTTGCGGTTGGTCGCCTTTTGGCGTGAGATCGGTGATGAGCTCGAACTTATCCATAGGTCAGGACCTTGAGTGAGAGGTCCAGCGCGGGGGCGGAGTGGGTGAAGCGGCCGATGGAGATGCGGTCGACGCCGGTGCGGGCAAAGACGCGCACGTTGGCCAGGGTCACGCCGCCGGAGACTTCTAAAAGCGGTGAAGGGTGGTGGGCGAACGGTGAACGCTTACGAAGCGCCACGGCTCTTCGAATCAAGTTGAGCGGCCAGTTGTCGAGTAAAATCGCGTCGGGCCTGGAGTGGAGCGCCTCCTTAAACTCGTTGAGATTGGCGACTTCAACTTCGACAAACCTTCTCGGCCGAACATGTTTGGCGCGTTGAATGGCTGCGCGAATAACCCCGGCACCCTGCACCCTTGACCCTTCACCCTGCCGCATGGCGCGCAGGTGGTTCGTCTTGATGAGAATCGCTTCGGCCAACTCGCTGCGGTGGTTGTGGCCGCCGCCTGCGCGGACGGCGTACTTCTCCAGCGCGCGCAGGCCTGGCAGCGTCTTACGGGTGTCGAAGATTTTGGCGCGGGTGCCGTGCGTCTGCCGGACAAACGCCTGGGTCAGGGTTGCAATGCCGGAGAGATGCATCAGGAAATTGAGCGCCACTCGCTCGGCCGCGAAGATCGAGCGGGCGCGACCCTCAACGGTCAGGATCGGCTGCCCTGACCTCACCTTGGCCCCGGAGCGCACATGCAGCCGACAGCGCAGGCGGGAGTCTACGGTCCTGAACGAGAGCATCGCCATGTTGATCCCGGCGGCGATGCCGGAAGACTTGGCGATGATGTGGGCTGTGATGCGCTGGCCGGCAGGGATGACGGTCTTCGACGTGATGTCGTGGCGGGCGCGGTCCTCCGCGAGGGCCTGGCGGATGATCGGCAACACCGCGCGGTCGGTGAGGATCGGCATAGGGCTCACATGGCCTGCAACACGGCCAGGTGCTCGGTCGTCTTCTTCAGCGTCTCTTCCAATTGAGCCTTGCGGTCGCGCGCTCCCTGCACGATCTCGGCCGGAGCCTTACCGGTGAAGTTGGCGTCCTTGAGGCGCGCTTCGGCCTGCCGCAGATGCTTGGTAAGCTCGGCCACCCGCTGCTCAATACGTGCGCGCTCCTTGGCCACGTCGATGAGGCCGGCCAGCGGCAGGATCACCTCCATGCCGTCGATGATGGTGATGGCGGCATCCTTGGGCTTCGGCATCTGAGCGGTTACGTGGACGTCGCCCACCCCGGCGAGCATTTGTAAGAGCGGTTGCTGCGATTCGAAGAAAGCGCGTAACGAGGACTGCGGGCTGATGAGGTGCACGGGCGGCTTGCGGTCGGGCGGCACATTCAGCTCCGCCCGCGTGGTGCGGATCGCGCTGACCACGTCCTTCAGCCGCTCCATGTGGGATTCGGCCGCGGCGTCCACCTGTTTGACGTCGGCTTTCGGCCAGGGGGCGACCATGATGCTGGTTCGAGGTTCAAGGTTCAAGGTTCGAGGGGGCGCCTTCCCCTTCAACCGTGAACCTTCAACCTTGAACCCTTGTAGATGCTGCCACAGCTCCTCGGTGACAAAGGGCATCACCGGGTGCAGCAGCCGCAGGCTGGTCTCCAGCGTGTGGCGTAGGAGAGCCAGGGTGCCGGCTTTGAGCTTCGGCTGCTGTAACTGCACCTTGGCGATTTCCACATACCAGTCGCAGACGTCATGCCAGAGGAAGTCGTAGAGGGCGGTGGCCGCGTCGTTCAAGAGGAGCGCGTCGAGCGATGCGGTGACCCGCTCGATGGTGCGCTGGAGCCGCGAGAGGATCCAGCGGTCCGGCACCGTTGAGTGATGAGTGATGAGTGACGAGTGACGAGCCAGTCTTTCGCCACTCGCCACTCGCCACTCGCCACTCGCCGAGGTTTGGGAAAGGACGAAGCGCGTCGCATTCCACAGCTTGTTGGCGAAGTTGCGTCCGGCGGTGAAGCGTTCCTCCGAAAGGAAGACGTCCTGCCCGATGGCGGTGGCGGTCACGAGCGTGTAGCGCAGCGCATCGGCGCCGTACTGCGTGATGATGTCCAGCGGGTCGATGATGTTGCCGAGCGATTTCGACATCTTCTTGCCGGTGATATCGCGCACGGTACCATGGATGTACACCTTCGCAAACGGCGGGCGCTGCATGCAGAAATACCCGGCCATGATCATGCGGGCGACCCAGAAGAAGATGATTTCCTGCGCGGTGACCAGGGTCGAAGTTGGGTAGAACGAGGCGAGGTCAGCCGTCTTCTTGGGCCAGCCCAGCGTGGACAGCGGCCAGAGCCAGGATGAGAACCACGTATCGAGGACATCTTCGTCTTGCTTGAGGTCAACGTTTCCACATTTCGGGCATGCCGCGGGTCTCGACTTCGAAACGATGATCCCCGGCTGGTTCAAGGTTCGAGGTTCAAGGTTCGAGGCGCGACGGCCCTTCCCTTGAACCTTCAACCTTGAACCTTGAACGCATTGTGAGCAGTAATACACGGGCAGGCGATGGCCCCACCAGATCTGGCGGCTGATGCACCAGTCCTGGATGTCCTCCATCCAGTTCAGATAGACCTTCGTCCAGCGCTTCGGCACGAACTGGATCGTGCCATGCTTCACCGCCTGGATCGCCGGCTCGGCCAGCGGCTTCATCTTCACGAACCACTGCGGCGACAGGCGCGGCTCTACCACCGTGTGACAGCGATAGCAGTGGCCGACATTGTGGACGTGCTCATCGATCGCGCCCAAATAGCCCTGTTGCTCGAGGTCCACGATGAGCTTGCTGCGGCAGTCGAACCGATCCAATCCCCGATACGCCGCCGGCACATCCTCGATGTTCGCTAGGCGGCCATCGTCCGTCATCACATCGATACATTGCAGGTTGTGCTTCGTGCCGAGCTGGAAGTCCACCGGATCATGCGCCGGTGTCACCTTGACCGCCCCGGTGCCGAACGCGCGATCCACCGCTTCGTCCGCGATGATGGGCAGCCGGCGGTTAACGAGGGGCAGGAGCGCGTATGTGCCAATCAGGGCCTTGTAGCGCCTGTCCTTGGGGTGCACGGCAATCGCCGTATCGCCGAGCATGGTCTCCGGCCTCGTTGTCGCCACCTCAATAAAGGTGGTTCTAGGCTCGAGGCTGGAGGCTCTAGGCTGGTTTTTTTCGCTTTTGCCTCCAGCCTCAAGCCTCGAACCTCCAGCCAGGGGATATTTGATGTGGTACAGCTTGCCTTGGGTTTCCCGGCGCGGGGCCTCTTCATCGGAGAGCGCGGTCTGGCAGCGGGGACACCAGTTCACAATGTACGGGCCGCGATAGATCAGGCCGCGCTTATAGAGCCGCACGAACACCTCCCGGACCGCTTCGGAGAGACCCTCGTCCATCGTGAAGCGGGTCCGGCGCCAGTCGCAGGAGGCTCCGAGCCGCTTTAATTGATACAGGATGGTGTTTCCGTACTGCTCCTTCCACTGCCAGACCCGTTGCACGAATGCTTCGGGGCCGAGGTCCTGGCGGCGCTTCCCTTCCTTGGCCAGGGCTTTCTCAACGACATTCTGGGTGGCGATGCCGGCGTGGTCGGTGCCCGGGATCCACAGCGCGTTATCGCCCTGCATGCGCTTCCACCGGATGAGGATGTCTTGGATGGTGTTGTTCAGCGCATGGCCCATGTGCAGGATGCCGGTCACATTGGGCGGTGGGATCACGATGGTGTAGGGTGTGCGCGTGGGATCGGCGTCGGCCTGGAAGAGGCCCTGGGATTCCCACCACTGGTAGCGGGTTTCTTCCACCTCTTGCGGATTGTATTGCGGAGGGAGATCAGCCATGCTGACGGTCAGCAGGCAGTACGCAGTAGGCGGTAGGCAGCCAGCCGGTCATCGCACCTACCGTTTCTTAGAATCTCTACCAACATGAACGTTGCTCAAGGCTCTAGGCTGGAGGCGCGAGGGTCACGCACGTGCCGAGAGCCTCGAGCCTTGAGCCTCGAGCCAGAGCGCCCAGGGTCACTGTGATAGGCGCTCTTAGTGATTGCTGCCTTCTGCCTTCTGCGTGCTGCCGACTGGGCGTGGTCTTTCAGGAGCTTGTACTCAATGGAGTCGCTCAGCGCCTGCCAGCTTGCTTCGATGATGTTCTCCGAGACGCCCACCGTCCCCCAGGAATCCTGCTCGTCCTGCGATTGAATCAGCACGCGGACCTTGGCGGCCGTGCCCGCTTTTTCATCGAGCACCCGCACCTTGAAATCGGTCAGGTGCATCTCCGAGAGCGTGGGGTAAAACCGGCGCAGCGCCTTGCGGATCGCGTGGTCCAGGGCGTTCACCGGCCCGTCGCCTTCCGCGGCGGTCTGCTCGGCGACCCCGTTCACGTGGACCTTGACGGTCGCCTCGGAGATGAGCCGGCGGTCGCGCTTCTCGACGATGACCCGGAATCCGCCCAGCGTGAAGAACGGCTTCAGCCGCTTGAGCTGGCGCTGCAGCAGCAGCTCAAACGACCCCTCCGCGGCCTCGAAGTGGTAGCCCTGGTGCTCGAGCCGTTGGAGGAGCGTGAGCAGCCGCTTGGCCTGCGGCGTTTCCTTCGAGAGGTCGAGCGCGAGATCCTTCGCTTTGAAGACGAGCGACGAGCGG
>JACPXS010000109.1 GCA_016196415.1 Candidatus Omnitrophota bacterium | reverse complement strand
TGCCAATCGTGGCAATGAATCACCTCGGGGCGCCACCCCATCAGGGGCAGCATCCGCAGCGCGCCCTGCGAGAAAAAACTAAACCGCTCCAGGTTATCCGGATGGTCTTTGCCGTGGACTTGATAGAGGCCCTCGCGATCAAAGAGCGGCGCGCACTCGATGCAGTACGCCGGAACCTGGCTCTTAGGAAGCCGCCCCTCCCACACCCGCCCCTCCAAGGTGCGAGACCCCACGGGGCACGTGACGGTCATGGCGGTTGGCCGAAGCCCGGCCTGCTGGCGGTTGATCTGCCGGTAGAGCGGCATCACGAGGCGGACATCATGGCCGAGCTGGCGTAAGGCCTTGGGAAGCGAGGCGGCGACATCCGCCAGTCCTCCGGTCTTCGCAAACGGATCCACCTCAGAAACCACGAAGAGGATGTTCATCGGCGTGGAGAAACCAGGCGGGCTGCGTCGCCGGTGAAGGGCGGAGGCGCGTCAGGGGGCATCACGATGGGGACGTCGTGGCATAGACGCGGTAATCGAGGAAGGGAAAGAGATTGTCCTTGGCTTCCAGATCGGCCACCCACGACGCATCGATGCGGCCACGCTGCACCGCGTCGTAGAGGCCGTTGAATCGCGCGAGGTGATCATGGAGTCGTCGGTAGGCGTACGCGGTGTGCGTCTGCGTCTTGAGGATAAACGCCCAGTCAGATGACTGGGCAAGCAGCAGCTCACGCGCCATCTGATTAAGGAGGCGCTGCCGGATCGGGTCGGGGTGCGGGTTAGCGTTTGCAAGATGCGTCATCCGCTCGGCCATCGCGTGCAGGTGTCGGTAGATCCAGTCATTCGAGCCGTTCAGCCAGACCTCATTGTAGCCCCCGTAGCCCCAGCTCGACATGGTCGGCTCAAGAATCTGATTCGTCGGGTACTGGCGCAGGTAGTCCGATGGCGTCACCAGCTGCAGGTCCTGTTGCTCGTGGACTCTCCGGATCAGCAGCTCCAGCCAATCCGGCCCCTCAAACCACCAGTGACCAAACAGCTCCGCATCGTAGGGGCTGACCACCATCGGGACGCGATCCATAACCGTGCGCAAGAACTCCGTCTGCTGGGTCCGGTTGAAGAGGAAGTTGCCAGCATGCTCGGACGCCTTCTCAAGCGCCCGATCCGGGTCATAGGGCTGCTTGTCGCTGGTCTTTCCCGTAATCCGGTAGTATTTGATCCCGGTGCTGAGCCGCGTGCCGTCCCCGTTGAGATACGGCCGCACATACTCATAATCCAGGTCGTAGCCGATATCGCGGTAAAATTCCCGGTACTCGATATCGCCCGGGTAGCCTTCTTCAGCGCTCCAGACGCTCTTCGACGATTCCAGGTCTCTCCCGAATGCCGCGACACCGCTGGGACAGATCGCCGGGGCGTACACCCCATATTTTGGCCGCGGGGAGCCGAACAGGATGCCGTGCGCATCGGTCAGGAAGTAGCGAACCCCGTGCTCCTTGAGGAAGGCGTCGTGCCCGGGATGATACCCGCATTCCGGAAGCCAGAACCCAATCGGTCGCGCGCCGAAGGCGTGCTCGAACGCTTGCACGCCCACGCGGATTTGGGCGCGCACGGCTGCCGGGGATTCCTGGAGCAGCGGCAAAAACCCGTGGGTCGCGCATGAACCGATCAGCTCCAACACCCCGCGATCGCTCAGCTCGCGAAACGGCTGGATGAGGTTGCGCCGATGGACTTCCACGTACCGGTGGCGCGCCATGGTGAATCGATGGTGGTAGAACAGCGCGAGCCGATGAAACGGCGGCATCCATCGCGTACGCTGAATCTCTTTTTCAGCGAGCTCGATGAGCCGCTCCAGATGGCGGACGTAGCGCTCCTGCAGCACATCATCCGCCAGCATCGCCAACAGCGTCGGGGTAAACGACATCGTGAGGCGAAACGGCACGCCGTCGTGGCTCAACCGCTGGAACCGTTCCAGCAGCGGCAGGTACGTCTCCGTCACGGCCTCGAAGAACCACCGCTCCTCAAGGAATTCCTGGTGTTCCGGATGGCGGATGAATGGCAGGTGGGCGTGCAACACCAGCGCGAGCAATCCTTGGGGCGTCATGACACGCTCCCTGGCGGGGCGGGATGCTGCTGCACCACTGGCGTGGCGTCGGCCCGGCGAGGAGAAGATCGTCGGTGGGGAGCGCTCTGGGCGCGTGCTGAGGAGTCGGGGTTCGGATCGAGCGAACCGGACCAGGCGAGCGCCATCAACGGGGTCACCGTGTTGGTGTGCCGGCCATCGGCGGAGATGACGTCGATCGCGAACGACCGGGTGCCCTCAGGACACGCCAACCGAATGCTGAAGGTCCCATCGTGTCGAACCGCCACCGGCTGGCCTTGAATCAACACCTTGGCCCTCGACTCGGTCGCTCCGTGAATAACCAGATCCGCATTGATGCGGCACCAGAACCCACACACCACGGAGGGGCGGCCCATGCTTTGGAGGGTCGCCGAGGACCACTGGCCGGAGGAGAGTTGCCGCACCATCAGGGGCGCCCAACTGCCTGGACTGGACCCTAGGCCGATGCCCGTCGAGGTGCCGACTAACTTCCAGTAGACCTCATCGGTGGTCCTCCAGGCTTCATCAATGACGTCGGATGGACCGAAGCGCGGCGCGGCGGTTCGATTCGATCGCGCCAACGGAAGAAACCGTCCGGCGCGGGTCAGCAATCCGATCTCCACGATGAAGGCGTGGCCGGGGGCGTTGGTTTGAAGATACCAGTTGGTCGCCAAGCCAGAGAGCGGGACGTCAAACGCCTGCTGTCTCTCGCCAAACGGCTCCTGGTGTGCGGTCACATCGTAGACGCGCAGAACGGACTGGAGGTCCGCCACCTCATGCGGCAGGAGCTGGCTCCGCGCAGCCCGTTCCGCATCAGGGGAAATTTCCCAATAGGCGAAGAGCCACCACGGATCCTTCACCATGAGGACGATCTTCGTCTGGCCGTACCCCATCGGGATTGAAAATTGCTCTTCCGGCGTCCGGCCCTTGAACGGCGCCCCGCCGACACCCTGGACTGCGCCGGGCGTCGGGACATCCTGCGTCGTACGCGCCTCGCTTCCCCGTGTAGGCGACGCGCCCTCCACTTGGCAGGTGGATGGCGCAGGAGCCGCGTCCGGCGCGCGCCTCGCGGCAGCACTTGCGAGTTCACCTTTCCCGGGTCGAGCCGCTGATCGCGTCGCGCGCACGCTGGGTCCTCGGGGAGGCTTCCGGACAACCGACACCCGCTGAATCGGCGGAAGAGGCGGGGTTGGCGCAGGCGCTGTCTGGGGCGTGGCGCGCCGTCGGCGCGAGGCGCGAAGGACTTTAGACGCGAGGGCTGACACCAGCGCTGCCAGACGCCGTCGACGAGGCCGAGCAGGCGCAGGGGAGCGTTTGGCGCTGGGGGGTTTGGTGGAAAGGCGCGGGGGACTCTTCGAAGAAGCCTTCGTCCGTGTGGAACGGGCGGCTGCTATCTGACGGGGGGAGGGCCGAGCGGCGGATCGCGCTGCCCCTCCTCGGGAGGATCGCTTGCGTGCCATGCTCGTCGTCTCCGAGATGCCCCACCACGCTCCACTCCCTCACCAGGGTATTATAACGCGGCCCCATTGGATCTGCCAGCCGTCTTCCTAGCAGGATGCTGAAAAACTCTCCGTGTTCAAGGTTCAAGGTTGAAGGTTGCATGTTCAAGGAGGCTCGAAGCAGCCTCCGTCGAGCACGGCGGTTCCCTTGAACCTTGAGCCTCGAACCTTGAACCAGGCTGCGGGGTTTTTCGCAGCCTGCTAGTGATGGGACGGCTGGCGCGATGAGCGCCACCCGAATCGAAAAAGATCGACGAACGACCTCCGACAGGTGCGATTCGTCAGGTAGACGCCGGCGATCGCCAGATACCCCACACCAAGCCACATGCGGATGGCCGGCGCGGGGAACACAAATTGGAGGAGAAACAACCCCAGCAAGAGCAGCGCTTCCCCTAACCCGAAGTGGAAATTCGCCAAGATCACCAGGCCCAAGACCGACTGCGTCGCGGTCAGGAAGATCTCCTCGATCTGGCGTTGATCCAGCGTCATCGGCTGCAGATGGCCTCCGGAGACGGCATAGACAAACGGGAGCATTCCGATGAGCAACGTCCATTGGTTGACCTTCGAGGAAATCAGCGTGCCCAGGCCGGCGCGCGGGTTGTTCCGAAGCGCAAAGATGACCGCCACGATAAATTCCGGCGCTTCTGAGGCCAGCGGAGCCAGCCACTGAATGAGGATAAACTCCTCGATCTTGAGCCGTCTGGCGTTCTCCAGCAGGCCGTTGGCGAACGGCTCTGCGGAGAGAAAGATGGCGACCGCAGGAACCAGAAAGAGGGCCACCGTCGCCATCCGTCGCATCGGGCGTGGCAGATAGGCGAGCCGCTCGGGCGGACCAGCAAGCCCTGGCTCCTCCACGTGGCCTCGGCTGGCCTGGCGGATGTAGACGACGAAGAGCCCGAGGAACACGACGGTATCGAATATCGACAGGGTGCCTTTGATGGGGATGAGAAACGCGTAGAGGCTTGCAACCAGCAGCGTCGCCATCTCAAGGCGCTGCTCCGGCTCCACCCGAATGGCGCGAATCCCTCGCTTGAGCCACGAGACCAGTAACACCGCCGACCAGCCCATGCCAATGAGCAATCGATTGGCCCCGGTCATGTTCGCCGCGGCGAAGCTGATGTAGATGGGGTCCTTGGCGGCCTTCCAGGCGAGGTACATGTCCACCGCGTACTCGGGGAGCACCGCGACCAGGGCGAGAAACGCCAGGGCCAGCGCTTGCGAGATTTCAAGTTGGGCCAACTCTGCAGCCCAGGATAAGAGCGCCGCCGAGCCAAAAATCGCCAGTCCAGGAAGCACCGTGCCCCAGACCGGACCCCATGGGATGTGCAGCGCTCCGTGGAGGACGATCCATTGGAGGGCGAGCGCCAGGGCCACGGCGAGGAGGAGCTGGTCCCGGAGGAGGAT